>JADFSS010000019.1:4357-31513 GCA_022560655.1 Candidatus Neomarinimicrobiota bacterium | reverse complement strand
CAGGCCCCCACCCACGGCCAGCAGGACCAGGGTGACCCACACCAGCACGTAGCCCCACTCAGCCAGCAGAAACCCTTCCATGCCCAATGTATGGCGCATCACCGGCAGCGACCTGAGGGTCAGGAGGTGATTGAAAAAGGGGCGGTCATCGGTGGGCGGCGCCAGGTGAAAGGGGGACAGGAACGGCCGGTTTCCCGCCACCCCCTTCGCCAGGGCGGCCAGGGTGGGCGCCAGGGTGGTATCGGCCAGCCGGTGAAAGGTGCCCTCAACCGGCGTCTCCGCTGCGCCGGGCAGGTAATGCCGATCGAAGCCCTCCCGGGATGCAAACTCGCGGATCCGTTCCCGCTCTGCAGGGGACCAGGGCCGCCGGGACAGGACCACTGTCATCAGGTTCCAGCTGCCGATGGCCGCCAGGCGGCTCCCCGGTGAGCCCCAATTCTCCGACTTATGGGCCTCCAGAGCGGCCGCCATGAGACCGAACAGCTTCAGGGGTCGTCGAAGCGGTGTATCCAGCCAGGCGCTGGCGCACAGGAGCCCCCCCGGCGATAGTCGATCCACCATGGCAGTCATCCCTTCCACCGTGAGCAGGTAGTTTTCAGCCACTGCATCCATGCCGGTGGAGGCGCTGATGACCCCGCCCATCGGCGGCAACACCACCACGTCGTAGTGGGTTGTATCGCCATAGAGAAAATGGCGCGGCTCGGCCACTACCACCTCCACCTGCGGGCGACGGTAAATGGTGGGCGGCCCTCCCTCCCCATCGGCCAGGCGGCCCAAGGCGTGTATCAACCCCCGTTGGCGTTCCACCGCGGTCACCGACCCGGCGCCTTCAACCAGGGCGTGCTGCACGTCTATGCCGGTACCGGCGTTCAGCACCAGGACCCTCCGCGGCGCGTCCCGGCTCGCGGTGAAAGATCGGATGCGATAGGGTAGGGCAAAACAGGCGTGGCGCAGGGCGTCCGTGGCGGAAGAATCATCTAACAGAGGCAGGGGTCCCAGAGGGTTGCCGTCCAGGTAGGCCACCGGTTGAGGCTGGATGTCTCCCTGGTACGCGAAGCTCAAACCGGCAGCCGACCGCAGGGTGGGGCCCCGGATAATGGTGAGCACACCCAGAGGATCGCTACGTTCCAGAAGCACCTCGATGCCCGGCATCAATCGGGCGCGGCTCAGGGCCTTGTAAGGGGACATCTGAGCCCGGGACATCCCCCCCCAGCCTAACACTACGATGGCCCCCAGCCCGGCAAGGCCCCACGCCAGCCGTGACGGTGGGAACACTGCCACCCATGGCCCCCCCTTCCGCAGCACGGCATTGATCACCAGGACGCCCCCCAACAGCCCGGTCATCAGGCCTAGCAGCGGCGAGATATCCAGGGGGTGCCAGCGGTATAGCAGCAGCAGCCCGCCCAGTGCTCCGGCCCCGGAACCCAGGAGGTTGGCGCCGTAATACAGCGCGATCCGGCGAGGAGCCGCATCAAACACAAGAATCAACCCGAAAGCCCCGAAAAAGAAGGGCAGGAACAGCGTCAGGCCGAGAAGGACGAGCCACACCAGCTGCCAGGACTGCAACACGGCCAGGAAGCTGTCCATGGGAATGACGGCCAGCAGGGGCCGATTGGCGGCCAGGGCGATCCCGGTCAGGAAGAATGCCCCCGTCAGGGCCCCGCCCAGGTGACGACGCCAGAAGGGCCGGAAGAGAAACAGCAGGGTCCCGCTGGCGCCAAAGCCCAATAGGGCCAGACTGATGACCAGGTAGGCGAAGTGGTACCACTGGAGGTAAGTAAGGATGCGGAGCAGAACCACCTCATAGGCCAGCAGGCTGAAGGACAGTCCCCAGAGCAGTACGGCCAGCGTCCGGTGCCCGCAGGGAAACCGGGTGTCCATGGAGATCTTAGGGCTAGTTCCCCCCCGTAAGGGGAACGAACCGCACGGGGATAAGCTGCCGGGAGCTGATCTGGCCATCCTGCTTCTCCACCAGAACCAGGTGCTGGGTGAGGAACGGATGGCCCACAGGAATGACCATGCGCCCCCCGTCGGCCAGCTGCTTGATCAGGGGCGGCGGGATATGGTCCGCGGCAGCGGTAACGACGATAACGTCAAAGGGGGCGGCCTCCGGCCAGCCGTAGTAGCCGTCGGCGTGGCGGGTCACCAGGTTGGCATACCCCAGGGAAGTAAGCGTCTCACTCGACCTTGCGGCCAGCTCCGGAATGATCTCCATGGTATAGACTGTATCGGCGATCTGGGCCATCACGGCGGCGTGGTAGCCCGAGCCGGTGCCCACTTCCAGGACCCGGCTCTGGGGCCCGAGCCGGACCAGCTGGCACATGTAGGCCACAATGTAAGGCTGGGAGATGGTCTGTCCATAGCCAATGGCCACGGGGCGATCGGCATAGGCCACTTTCCGGGCGTCCCGGGGTACAAAGTGGTGGCGAGGCACGGACCGCATGGCGGCCAGAACACTCATGTCGTCAATTCCCCGCTGCGCGATCTGACCGGTAACCATGGCCTCGCGGCGGGCTATGAAGCGATCATTCCCCTGAGTACATGCCAGTGCCGACCCGGCGAAGACCAGCAGGCACAATGACGACTCTAGACTCAGGCGGCGACTCATGCGACGGCTCCTTTCGGTCTGCCTGAAGCAGGTACGCAGCCCCCGGCAAGCAGGACTTTTCGATGGGTCCGAAGAGACAGAGCATCCTTGCGACCCATCCCTGATAAAGGTAGGGCAGCCCGGAGGATGTGTCAAGCTGGAGGTACTGGAAAGATCCATCAGAAAATAGCTGGGTAGCTGGAGTAAGCTCCTGGAGCTGGTGCACGAAAGCAACGGGCGAAAGATCGACTACCTGATTTGGTTCCGTGTCTCCTGGTCGAAGTAGCAAAATTATCCGGATCGAATCGCGCCTTACCCGGTATCGTACCCGAGGTGTACTGTGCGGGTGGCTTCCTCGTGTCCGGTCGGGACGGCCTGAACCAGTCGGGTAGCCGCGCGGCCTCAGGCATCTTCTTCGCAGCCTACCAGGTGGAAGGCTGCATCTATACCCGCAAGTTGATGCTGCTAAAGTAGGGCGGTAATAGTTTCGGAGCACGATGTAGCATACGAAATATAGCATACGGATTGTCAAATACGCCGCCCAACCCGCTCCCCCATTCCCTTCCCTACCAAGTGGATAGAGCAGCTGCGTACCTGCCCTATAAGCAGGGGGGCAGTTTGCGAATTTGGTGGTTTTCCGGCTGCGTGGTGGGGGGGTGCCCGCCCCTGTTGTGTTCCGGGGGCTTATGTTATCCAGCCGCGCTTCCGCGCATATTTGGCCCTAACACAGCGCCAATCTAATACCCCATCAATCCAGGCTGTCCATCTTCATAACGGAGCTTTAGCGCCGCCGTGTCTTCCGGGTGGTAGCTTGTTAGCGATACTAGGCGATACTAGGGCCATCAAGATGGTGCTGCTGAAGAAGGCTTGATCGTCAGCTAAACCCTGGAAACACGAAACGTGTCTCTTAGTTTTAGAACCAAGTAGCTCACATTGCATTGACCACGTACAGTCCCGCGGGCGTTGAAAGGACTCTGCAGAGGCCGTCTTGGGGCCTATACCAAGAGAATTAGACTAAGTAGCGGTTATTTGCCCTACTCCTCCCAAAGCGAAGCTGCTCTGGGCGCATCGGTCACGAATGTCACTAGAACCAGTAGACCATCGAGAGCTGGTGCAATACGACTGGGGCGTTCTGCAATGCAATGCCGGAGGGCGGTACAAGTAAGTCAGAGGCTGCTTTGGCACCAAACTCCCTCCCACCAAACCACGGCCACCAGATCTGCTCCTGGACCGGCCTGCCAGTTCCATACTGCACACGGGTGTGAAAAATCCACTCAGTAGGACCTACCTGAGCCACAAGCCCGGCGGTGAGCGCAGGCTCCTTCCACCAGTTTTGCGGCGTGTTGCTGATCTTCTCTCCCGTCACGAAATCCTCATGGAAATAATCAATGCTGGTCTGCCGCACGGACCACCCCCCCTGCACCCGCAGGCGTGCATGAATGCGGAATTCGAGGCCCAGTCGAAGCGCGGCATTGGTCAGGATGTAGTCGTTCTTGAACAGGGGATCTCCAGCAGGGATCGTTTGGCCGTCCACGCCGATGACTGCGGCGGTGGTGTCGCCCCATGTGCGGCTGTCGATCAGTTCCAATTCTACGTCCAGCGCCACCCGCAGCCGCTTCACACGGGAACTGAACCCCAGGCCAACCCGGCCGGCCTTGGTGATGCCGGGATCACGGGGGATGGCAATCTGCTGTGCCGGATAGTCGGGCAATTTGGGGTGCCACTTGTACTGACCCGTAAGCTCCAGACCCAGCTGGGCCTGATCCTCCACGGGTATCCGTCCCTTAAGCTGCAGTAACCAGCTCTGCTCTTCGTCCTTATTCAGGAGATTGTCCTGCCAGGCATAGATGGCCTCCTGCTCCATGTGGTAGCGCCGATACAGCAGAAGCCCATCCAGACGGGAGCCCTCCGATCCCGTCAGCGATGCACCTACCCGGTAATGTGCCATATTACCGTTTTGGCGCAACTGGTCGGCGCCGGGATAGAGCATAGGCACGCCATCCACGGCTCTAATCAGGACCGCATCGAACCCCGCACCCAACGAGAGCCCCCGTTGAGGAAAGTTCACAGCCACCATGGCGCTCAGGGGCAAGTTGACCGCACTTATCCGGAGGGGGCCATTCCACTCCCAGGTATCAGGGTCTTGAAACATGCGACTGTGGGAGGCGTGCCGCAGTTTTTCAACGGCCAGCGCCAATGCCGTGGTGATCTCCAGCCGGCCACTGGCCATATGCAGGCGCCGGATGATTCCCACGGGAATTGCCTGCGCCTGGCTGCCCAGCACCTGTCTTCCCTGTTGAGTGGCGGGGGGTGAATTCCAGGCGTCGGTGGACAACGGGTCCTGCCAGCTGTCCTGATATGGGGCCGTGTAGATCATACTGCGGTTCAGCGCTGCGAGACGGGCCGGATTCAGGAAGCCGTCGGCGAGCGAGTCGTCAATTGCGATGGATACGCCCCCCATCCCAGCATTGTAGGACGGTGCCAGGGAAAATTGCACGGTGGTGATCAGCGGGATTGTTTTTACACTGATAATCTGCCCCCGAACCAAGCCTGACAGGCTAAGCAGGGCTGTAAGCGTTGCTAGGGACTTCATCATCATGGCATTTTCTCCTGTACGATTATCCTGGGCAAGGCGGCGCGACCAGGGGCCGAGACCGTAGGTGGTCTGATCGTTCAACTGGTGTCATTCGATCGTCTGCGCCTTGCGGACCAGCTCCAGGAATTCCACATCGCGGTCATCGTCGCCCCAGAGGGTCTGCGCGGCGAGGCTTTCCACATCCGCGAGGGTCGTGGTTACATACGGGCTTCCGCGGAGCAGTTCCGCGTATTCGGCCACCGCCGCGGTGAATTGAAACCGCCTGCTGGCGGCGTAAAACGTTTCGGCAAGATCGGAACGTGCAACCGGAACGTCCAGGGCGATGTCCGCCGTGCCCCTGGGGAGTTTATACCGCAAATGGACCGTCAGCAGATGGCCCATGGGGTTGTTGGACAGTTCCAGCTCGTACAGGGCGGTGACGCGATGGCCGGCGCCGATCTCCCCTGCATCGGTCTCCTCATCTTCAAAATCTTCGTCGGCGATCGCGCGGTTCTCGTAGCCGATGAGGCGATAGCGGATGACCTTATAGGGATCGAACTCCACCTGAATCTTCACATCCTTGGCGATCACCTCCATCATGGCGATGAGCTCCTCGGTGAACAGGCGCTCTGATTCGGCCAGCGAGTCAATATAGTAGTAGTTCCCGTTGCCCTTGTCGGCCAGCTGCTCCATGAGCAGATCATTGTAGTTCCCTTGCCCGAAGCCCAGCGTGGAAAGCGTGATCCCCTCCGCCACGTAGGAGGCGATCAGTTCCAGTATTTCTTCATGGCGGACAGCGCCTACATTTGCGTCGCCGTCGGAGCAAACGATGATGCGGTTGACCCCCTCATGGAGAAAGCCCGACATGTTGACGTTATAGGCGTTCTGTAGGCCGGAGGCCATGGCCGTACTGCCCCCCGACTGGAGCTCGGAAATGATGCCTTTGATGCTTTCCTTGCCGATCTCAGCCAGGGGAGTGGGCGTGAGAACCGTCCGGACGCCCCCTGCGTAGGTACAGATGGAGATCTGGTCTCCGTCGCGCATGTTGTCCACCAGGATGAACAGGCTCCCCTTAACCAGGTCCATACGACTGGTCATGGAGCCCGAAATATCCACCAGGAAGGTCAGGTTCCAGGGCTGGCTCTCACCTTCAGCTGGCTCTCGGCCCTGGAGCCCTATGCGCAATAGATGGAGGCTGTCGCTTCTGAACGGCGAGGGGGCGCCGTCCACGCTTACCGAGAAAGGAGCTTGAGGGGGCGGCTGATAGTCCTGCCGGAAGTAGTTGATGTACTCCTCCACCCGAACGGACGCGGGGGGCGGCAGCTGGCCCTCATTGATCTTCTTACGGCCGAACGTGTAGGAGCCCTTGTCGACGTCGATGCCGAATGTGGATAGGTTGTCCTCTGCGGCATAAACAAACCCGTTATAAGTGAGCTCGCCGAATTGCTCCGACCCGGGGTAGCAGTCGCTGCACTGGCCTCCGCGGTAATCCCCTTCGGCCAGCACGCCTGCCTCAGCGCTGGCCTTATTTCCCTGGTCATCGGAGATCACCAGCAGATTGTCGGTATCACACCCGGCAAGACACAGGGCCAGGGCGTGGAAGCCGAGGTACCGGAAGACGCCAAGTGATGGCCGGGAGTGTCGCTTCATGATCGCACCTCCTTGAGCTGATGGAACTGTGGAGCCATTGCCGGATACCAGAGCCGGTAGTGGCGTACTGCCCGGCGCCTCCGCTGTATTCTACGCAATCAATATGCCATCCGGCCTGCCGGGGCATAGCGGCTGGCGGGGAGCAGGGGGAGCCAGGCAACCGCGCGACTTAGAGGGGTGATGACGGCTTGAATAAATATTTCAGCGTGGCCCCGACAGGCCCAAGACCAAGGCAGAATACCCTCAGTAATCTGTGGCTTCTGTCAGATATCTGAGACTTGTGGGGTCGTGCCAGGGCCGCGGGCAAGGGTGGCTGGCGGACCCGGCCGCGGATGGCTTAGAGGCCCAGTTTCACGCCCACTTCCAACATCGTCTTGTCGTAGTAGCGCTGATTGAAACTGGTCTCATTCTGCAACCGGCTGACCTGGATATAGACGATGCTGCGGATATTTAGCGCCCGCTCCAGGCGAATGTGGGCCATGTTCTGCAAGGGCTCTTCGGGGTCACGATAGCGGCTCTCCCCCACAACGTTGGGGAAGGCGTAGGCCTTGTTGATTAGACGGATATCGATGTGATAAAAGGTGGTCCGCCGTAGCTGTCCCGACAGGTAGGCGCGGGCGCTAATTTTGGTATACCCGCCGATAACGCTGTTGGATCGCACCTCGCCAATCCCGATCTGGAGGCCCACAATGGCGCGGCCTCCCCGACGTACATGCAGCCAACCCTCAAGACCCCGATCCTCCTGCGGCACCGCCAACGGTATCAGCAGTGAATCTCCCGCCACTTCCAAAGCGCTAAAATCCCGATGAATAACGTTGCTGCCAATTAATCCGCTCTCGATGAAGGAGTGTGGGTTAAGGTCATAACGTCCCGTCAGTTCCAGAATGTCTTCACCGAACCGTAGCCGTTGGGTCGCCTCCAGTGTTTTCCTGCGATAGCTGTAGCCTAGCCTGAGTCGGAACCTGGGCGTGGGTGTAAACAGGACATTGGATTCCAGATCGGTCCAGGCGTAGGACCCTGCGCCGGCATAAAGCGCCTTTTGAAAATGATTCACCCGACCACTGACCAGCAGCGCGCCCGTGATCGAATACCCTGCACCTATCCCGGCGTCGATGAGGAGTTTTGATTCTGCAGCGATAGCGATGTCCACAACGGTCTGACCCAGCAGGTCTGCCGAAAATTCGAGGCTGGGCCGTTGCCACCTGCCGCTCAACCGCCCGCGCAGGGTGAGGCCGGCAGAGGGAATTGGGGAGGCAAGGTCTTCCCGCACATTGGAATCAAAATAAGTTGAGAACTGCAGCTGGCGCTCCACGGCATCCAGAGCACCAGACCGGCTAGAGAACAACACCACCAGTGAGAGCGCGAGGGCGGCTTTAGGGTGTGAGCAACTCGGATTCAATCTGCTGGAGAAAGCGATCATACTGCTGGCGCTTGGCCACTAGGAGATCAATGTCTGCCTTACGGGAGTCGAAGCTGGTCCCGTCCACAGATGGTCCTCCGGCAGAGGGGTCGGCGCTGATAGGCACCGGAGCGCTGGAGGCACTCTTGGAGACATCGGCGAAGTGTGAACCGGCCCCATCTGACAGGGCCCCCTCCTCGGCCGCGCGCCGCGCCCCACCTGAGGGCTCATCCGAGAGCTCGAGTTCGGACTTGCGCTGTACGCCCAGGTCGCGCTGGAACTCCTCCAGGCGGGCCGCCAATACAGCCTCGCTATGCATCTGCTCGAGAAGCGAATCGATGAGGGACAACTTTGATTGGATGACCCACTGCAGGTCCCCGAATACGATGCGCTTGAGGGCTCGGCTTTCATACGGCCGATTGAGGATGAACGCATAGTCGGGCAGCTCGGAAAGATGGGAGGATCGGCCCAGAAAATGCCGCCCCATGGAGATGGCCCACGCTTTCTGCGAGGGAGTAAAGCTGGCGGAGGTATCAGCGACAAGGAGGAGCCGCTGATAATGGTCTCTCAGGCTTTCAAACGCTTTGTTCCTGTTCGCCTCCAGGGTAACCAAACGGGCCTGGAGCTGCCATAGAGAATCAGCCAGCGCTGCATGCCTGGCACTATTTCGGGCGATGCGCAGCTCGATGATCCAGCCGTTGTACCAGGATTGCCGGGCCTGGAGGCGCTTGACTTCGGCGCTGATGCGTTCACGCTGCTCAATCCACCCACCCACCAATGCAGAGGCGGCGGCCACCTGCGCCTCCACAGATAGATAATTGTTCCACTGGTTTTCAAGGTCTTGGGCCATCCCCGGCTTAGCCAGAAGTAGCGAACCAGCCAATGCCAATCTAAAGAGGCGGACGGTGCCAGGGTTCTGGCTCACGCCTATTGCGCCCCCTCTTGCCCACCGTCTTCCGAGGGACCGGGACTGTCGCCCGCATTGATCAGGCCGTATTTTTCAAGCTTGTAATAGAGTGCGCCGGGCTTAATGCCCAGCAAGCGCGCAGCCTTCTGCTTCACACCGCCGGACCGCTCCAGGGCCTGCTTGATCATCCGGTATTCCGTATCCTCCAACACCTCGGGCAAGTTGCCGATGTCGCCAATCCCCACGCTAGCTTCATCATCGAAGTATATTTCATCGGCGGTGATCGTCGCGGCACCGGAAAAGATGAGCAGCCTCTCCAGCAAATTTTCCAGTTCTCGAATGTTGCCTGGCCAGGCGTAGCGCTGCAACTTTTCGATGGCCTCCACCGAGATGTCTGGCTCCTGCCGCTGGAGCCTGCCACATTTCAGCTTTACCAGATAGGCCACGAGGTCGGGAATGTCCGACTTGCGTTCCCGAAGGGGGGGCACGGGGATCGGAAGCACGTTGAGGCGGAAGTACAAATCCTCGCGGAATCGCCCAGCCCTGATAGCCTGTTTCAGATCCCGGTTGGTGGCTGATAATACCCGCGCATCGGTGGATATCTGTTCGCTGCCCCCCAACCGCAAAAAGGTCTGGTTTTCCAGCACCCGTACTAGTTTGACTTGCAGCTGGGGTGAGATCTCGCCGATCTCATCCAGCAGGATGGTGCCGCCGTGGGCTTGCTCAAAGATACCTTTGTGCTGCCGTGAGGCCCCGGTGAAGGAGCCCTTTTCATGGCCAAACAGTTCGCTCTCAAGGAGGGTATCGGTAAAGGCGCCGCAGTTGACGGCCAGGAAGACCTTTCCTTTCCGTCGGCCTTCGTTGTGGATGGCGTGAGCGATCAGTTCCTTGCCGGTGCCGCTCTCCCCGCTGATGAGCACGGGACTGCCCACCTGAGCCACCTGCCCAATGCGTTCTTTGAGCTCAGCCATCTCGACCGAGGAGCCTACCATGCCATAATATGTTGGGATACTCCCGGTCTCCACTTTGGCCGCAGGTTGATCGGTGAAGGCGTCGGCAACTTTGGCCTTTAACTCGTCAATAGAAAACGGTTTGGCAATGAAGTCCCTGGCACCGGACTTGAGCGCATTCACGGCCAGATCAATCGTGCCGTAGGCTGAGATGAGAATGACCGGGAGGCCGGGTCTGGCCTCTTGGAATTCATTCAGCAGATGCATACCGCCTTTGCCAGGTAATTTGAGATCGGTAATGACCAACTCGGGGTTGTGCTCCTTGAATAGCCGGCTGCCTTCCGGGCCATCAGCAGCCGAAATAACAGCATAGCCCTCCTTTTCCAGCACTGTCTGAATACCTGCCCGCATGGTACTATCATCCTCAATAACGAGCACGGTTCTATCACTTTTAGGCATCATCTAGGCCTTGGGTAAGCTAAGCGTGACCTTGGTTCCTTCACCCGCTTCACTCTCGACAATAATTGTGCCATTCATTTCATCGATGATGTTTTTAACGATAGCCAGACCCAAGCCATAGCCCTTGTCATGGGTAGTAAAGTAGGGATCAAAGATGCGTTCCAAGTCATCAGCGGGGATACCCTTGCCATCATCGACCACCACCACCTGCACCCCTGAATCCTGTCGCTGAATATCGATGTCGATAATACCCTGCGGCTCCAGCGCCTGCAGGCTGTTCTTCAGCAAATTTACGAAAACCCTTCTAAGCTTGGATTCATCTCCCAGGGCCAGCCCCTGGCCCGTTACCCGGCAGGCCGCCTGCTTCTGGTTAATCTCAGGCTGCAGGATCGGGAGCACATCCGCAAGGATTTGCTCAATTCGGATTGCCTCCAGCTTGGTTCTGAGCGGTTTGGCGTAGTCCAGATATTCCAGTACGATCTGCTTGAGGCGGCGGAGCTCACCCGTGACCTTTTTCAAATAGGCCTGCCTGGAATCGGATTGTCCACCGCGTTCACCGGCCAGGGTCTCCTCGAGCAAGCCGGCATAGAGCTCCATCCCCCCCAGCGGATTCTTTATCTCGTGGGCAATGCCCGACAGGAGCTGCTTCATCGACTCTTCCTGCTGCCTGATTTCGGTGTGCATCTCCATCAGGGCCTGATTGAGGGCACCAAGTTCATCGGTACGACCCAAATCCACTGCAGCTGCGTGGATATTATCCTGAATGGAGCGGGCATAGGCCGACAGGGCCATGACCGGGCGAATAAGCGACCGTGAAAAGATAACCGCCAGCCCAACAGCCACTGCAGCGGAGACCAGTATTATCCAGAACAGGCTACCCACAATCTGGTCGACGGCAGCCACGTATTGAGCGCCACCCCAAACTATCAGGATGAGGGGGATGTCTGGGTCGGTATTGATAGGCACGGCGGCAGCCTTGAGATAGCCACCCCCAGTCAGTGGGTAGAGTTCCGAGACCGCTTGCGCCGCCGGAAGGTCCAGATCAACGAATGTCTGCAGGACTGTACCGATGTCGGGTTGTTGATCGGTGGCGACCATGCTGCTGGCCAGTTCGTCACCCGTCTGTGAATAGATGGCGATACCCTCAATCCCATCGACGAGGAAGGCCGTCAGGTCGCGGTCCAGCATAGCCCGGACAGTGGGGAGGGCCGGCTCTCTGGCCAGGTTGACCAGGAGGTCTGTGCGGAGCTGGTTGGCTACAATCTGTGCCACGCTGATCAGGCGACGATCCATACCCTGTTCCAGGGCGCCCCGGGTGTACCAGTATAGGGGTACAGACAGGGCTAGAAAGGAGACAACCAATATGCCGATGACCAGTGAAAGGATGCGGGGGCGAAGATTCATCTTGTTTGTTTATCTAAATCTGCGACCCGGGAACTAGTAGAACTCGTACAGAGGGTGCCTCCCGGGCCCTGTGCTGTTTATTCTCATTACCCAGGGCAGTAACCTTGTTACCGTTGACCTTCCTCATCGCATCGACCATGAGACTGTTCTTGCCGGCTTCCAGGAATTCCTTGCTCCAGCGGTAGTACAGGTTCGGTGCGATGTCTTCACGCCGTCAGACGGCGGAGATGCTTTCCTGCCATCGCAGGCCTTCCACAACGATGGTGATCTTGTCTTGAGCAGAATACTTCCGGCGAGTTCGATGCTTGATGTCCCGAACCGCTGCTTCTGACTTCTCAAATGCCATCTCCATGACTCCTTTGCTGCATGTTCAACTTAGCAAAAAGACACGAATGGTTCACATTTCTCTGACGCCGAACGCTGCAGGTCGTCACTGTAATGCGAGCTACTGGAGTCAAAACCTAAGAGACAATATCTGCGTTTCCAAGGTTTAGCTGACGCCTCATCTAGAGCGGCGCCCCTTGATATGCCCCGCCGCCCGGCCGTACCTGTTTTCCAACACCCTGGCCCCGGTGTCCACCTTCCCAGCCGAGCTGAACCCAGCCGCTGGCGGGGCAGGCGGCCGCTGGGCGTTCTGGGTGCCAGCTTGTTGGTGACCCTAGGGCACACTTTGCCCATCAAGATGGTGCTCCTGAAGTAGGGAAAACTGCGTCCTAGCATACGGAATCTTGAACCTACCCGTGTGTAATTGATTATGCACAACTTAACGGTGAAGACACCCTGCTTTGGGAGCAGGGCCTCGGCCCTGGCCGTCCCGGCCACGGGGAGGCCGTAGCCACCTACGGCGAGCCGGTCCTTTCGCCCCGACTATGAAATATGTCGACGGGAGACCCGTTTCTCATCGGCATTTTACAATTCTGGCCGTTAGAAAATCGAGTTTTTCCTGCGTCTTAGCGTAGGGTAGTCGCTCAAGACCGCTCTGCTTATGGCCCTGTGAGCGCTCCTATTCTACTTCGACTTAGGGGGGTCCTTGCCTGCTTTGGCAGCGTTTTTTGTCTTTTTTTCTGTTTTCCAGACGGTAGAGCAGCGGACTTTTGATCCGTCGTGGAATTGCTCACTTATTGCGAAAGCTTGCTACCAGCCCCCGTCTAAATGACAGACTACTTCTAAGCCACCGCGCCAAGGCGACATAAACTCATCGAAAACTGACGAGTTTACTCTCGCCTCTCAGGAGATTTGCGACCATTCTGGGCTGATATTCAGGAGATTCCCTGTGTTATGTGGTGAATTCCGGTGGCTGTCTATGAAGGGAGGAACAGGTAGATCCTGGACAGGCGGGAAAAAATCAAGCAAAGGACGCTTCAGTTGAGGCGCCAGCTTAACCTTGGAAACACGGAAGGTGTCTCTTAGTTTTAGACACGAGTAGCTCACATCGCTTTGACGATGCTCACAAAGTCAATTTGGAGTCATCTAAGGAGCTTGGCAATCTCCTAATAAAATTCCAAGCGACACCATCCTTGGCAGGAAACCAGGAGGGAGATTAGATTTGTCCAGACCAAAAGACCCTAGAAAGGATGGCGATGGAGACATTTAAGTTCCAACATACCGTAAAGTTCAGCGAAGTCGACCAGGCTGGCGTCGTATTCTTCTCCCGCTATTTCGAAATTGCTCACAGTTCGCTGGAGGCCTTTTTCCATCATCTTGGTTGGGGATTCGCCAAAGTTTTTAGCGAGGGGAAAGACGGGTTTCCTCTCATCCATGCAGAGGCCAACTACATGGCACCAGCCCGCTTGGGTGATACTCTCGAAGTTGGTCTATCCCTCTCCAGAATTTCAGAGTCTTCCTTCACAGTGAGTTATGATTTTCGTTCGACAGACGGCAAACCAGCTGCGAGACTATCCACAAATCACGTCTGGGTTGAATTGAAAACATTTAGCAAGGCTCCAATTCCTACCGAACTGAAAACTGCCCTCCAGGATTATCTGGCCGAGGATTTGGCCGCCTAGATATCACTATTCGATAGGGCCAGTGCCAGTTCCACTCGCTTCAATTTCCCACTGTGACTGCGCGGGAGCTGCTCCCAAATCTCGATGGCTTTTGGCACCTTGTAGCCAGCCAGTTTCTGACGGCATCGGTGCAGTAACCCCTCCACGGCCAAACTTTTCTCATCCAACACAACCACGGCGACAACTCGCTGTCCAAATTCGCTATCTGGAATCCCGATCACGCCTGCCTCAACCACACCTGGTATACTTGACAACACTGACTCCACCTCAAGCGGATCGACATTTTCTCCGCCCGTAATAATCGTGCTCTCCCGGGTCGCTGCGAGATAAAGGAAGCCGTCTTCATCCCGCCACCCCGTATCACCCGTGGTGAAAGTGTTAGCGCCTATCACCGGTTGTCCCAAATATCCCGTCATCACTGCAGATGATTGTATTCTCACCTGCCCGATCTCTCCGGCCTTGAGCTCGGTACCGTCATCGTCGGTGATCATGACCTTGCCAGCGCCAATTGCGCGCCCTACCGTCCCCTTCTTATCGGGATGCTTGTCCACCTGCACAGCGGTAACTCCCGAGGCCGTTTCCGTCATACCATAGGTCACAATTAGAGGCGCCTTAAGGGATAGAGCCTGCTCGATGAGATCCAGTGGAACTGGCCCTCCCCCCAGGATAATGCCCTCGACAGCCTTATGAAATGGCTGCCCATCTCTCTGCCGCAGTATACTGCTCAATTGGGTAGGAACAAGAGATATATGGGTAACAGTGCCAGAATCGAGCCTCGTATTCACTGCACTGGCATCAAACTTGGGCAGGAAGTTGACCGCGAAGCCTGCCCTGGCACCCCGCAGGAAAATGCCCATGCCAGCTACATGACTCAACGGCAGGGTGCAGAGATAATGGCTCCGACGGGTCAGACCAAGATAGGCTATCCAACCATCCATGCTGGCCTGATGATTATCATACGTTAACTGCACCCCTTTAGGTCTGCCCGTTGTCCCGGAAGTCAGAAGAATGGAATGCAGTTGATGCTTCCTGTGAGGAACAACTCTGGAGATCCTGCCTATCTCGATTTCCTCCCTCTCATCCACCATCATGACCTCGGCACCCTCCGGAAGATGTTTCCGGAACTCGTCTATCCGGGATTGTTCAGTAAGCAGACGGGAGCAGCCGGCCAGCGACATATACGATGATACTTCATTAGGCTTGAGGCTGGCATGTAGGGGCAGGAGCACGCCGCCGCTTCTCGGTACTGCCCAGAGAGCCAACACCATATCGAGACTGTCAGGAAGCCATGTGGCGACGGTTTCCTCCTGCCATCCTCTCGTAAGGAGAGACTGGGCTAGCAAATCGACTTCAGCAGCCAACTGACTGAATGTATAGGAATGGTCCGCCGTCGAGATGCAAAGGTCATCGGGGGAGGAACGGACCTGCTCGTGAAGCCATGTCAGTACGAAACTCATTGGGCCGCGATCCTCGAAAGTCCCAACCCCGGCACAGCCGCTAAGGTGATGGTACCATTCTTTATTCTCAGTGGATCTTTAGCCAGATCAGCCTGGAGGAAGCTGCCCGTTGCAAGACCATTTGCCATTCCTGGAGTGCTGCAGGCCGCCGCCAGATGAGCCGTGGCCGTACGGCCAATAATGGCATCAAGGGTCGTCGTCAGCACAACTTTCACATTGCCGGCTTCAGCCAATCTGGCCATATCGAGACAGGCTCTGATCCCTCCCTGGATCATGGGCTTGAGTACAACCACGTCCACCGACCCATCTTCCACCATTCTTTTTACTGATGATCTATCGGTTACCAATTCATCTGCGGCAACAGGAATGCTTACTTCTGCACGTACCCTCCCAAGGGCATCATAATCTAGAGGATCCGTTGGCTGTTCAACATATTCAATATCATAAGCCTCAAACTTGCGGAGAATCTTGATGGCTGTGGGCACATCCCACGCACCATTGGCATCAAGACGGATAGAGAACTCTGTTCCAAGTCGCTCACGCAGGGCCGACAGCAAAGCTTCATCTTCCGGTCCCCGGATTTTCAACTTTAAGGTCCTGTAGCCCTCATCATATCGCCGGACCGCTGCATCCATCACCTGGTCCAGAGGCCCCGCCGGCACAATGGCGTTTATGAGCACCGTTGGTGAAGCATCAGAACGAATATATCGGTAGAGGGGATATCCGGCGGCCTGGGCAGCAAGATCGGTGACCGCAGTTTCCAGGGCAAAGCAAAGCGCAGGCTTAGCATGAAGATCACCCATAATTTGCGTGAGCGCAGACTCCAGATCTTGATCGGCCTGTTTAAGCCGGGCTGCAACAGCCTCCAGTTGGTCAGGATTCACTTCAGCGGCATCAGGACTCCAGCCGGGGAGGGGCGCCCACTCCCCCTGACCTACTCTCCCTTCGCGGTCCTCCAATTGGATAATCCAGCCGGACCGGTTCCATATAGTCCCGGCGGCTGTTGAAAATGGTACTTTAAATGGTATGGTATATGGAAAGAAACGGATATCAGCCAGTTTCAAAGGAGCATACCTGCCGCGAACAGCCCCCCGAACAGGGCCTGAAGTTGAGCGGTTTTGGCAAGGGTCTGGTTCAGTGAGCGCCCCGAATGCAGTGCCAGAGCCCGGTAGTTACGCCACGCCAGAGGAAGTGACAGCAGGGGCAGCAGCAGCGCGTAGGAAGCGTTCGCCTGCAGCCAGAATAGAATAGGGGTAACGTAGGCCAGGATGATTAACCCGACGTATTCTACCTCAGATCCCCTCCGCCCCAGGCGAACTGCCAAGGTACGCTTGCCGGCCCGTGCATCAGTCTCAATATCCCTCACGTTGTTTACCACGAGTATGGTTGTCGCCAAGGCTCCCATGGGCACAGCTCCCCATAGGCTGGAGAAGAGAAATGTACCGGCGTGCAGGTAGACTGTTCCAGCCACTGCGATAATACCAAAAAAGATAAAGACCATCAGATCACCCAGACCGTGGTACCCGAAAGGCCATGGTCCCCCGGTGTAGGTAACGGCAGCACCTATGCTGACCAGACCTATTACCACAATGGGCCAGCCGCCTATCCAAGCCAGGTAGAGACCGATACCGATGGCGAGGGCAAATACCAGATACATGCCACGCTTCACCTGTTCAGGTTTCAGTAAACCCTGTTCTGTAACCCGGGCCGGACCAAGGCGCTCCGCTGTATCGGCTCCCCTGAGGAAATCAAAAACATCATTGGCCAGATTAGCGCCGATCTGTATGAGGATTGCCGCGCCAAGGATGGCCAGGGTCACTGCCGGTTGAAAGTACCCACCTCGACCCGCAATGGCCGAACCTACCACGACGGGTGCGATGGCTGCCCAGAGGGTCTTGGGACGTGAGGCCATGATCCATGCCCTGAAATCGGATGGCATTGTCAGGGTTCCTAAGGCTGGCGGGGAAACTTCCCGAAATCTGGCTTGCGCTTCTCCATGAAGGCATTTCTCCCTTCCTGGGCCTCCGCAGTCATATAGAAAAGCATGGTAGCGTTTCCGGCCAACTCCTGCAAGCCGGCCTGTCCGTCGCAATCCGCATTCAAAGCCGATTTTAGGAGCCGAATCGCAGTGGGACTATTGGCCAGCATTTCACGACACCACTGCACCGTTTCCTGCTCCAAGTCGACCAAGGGCACAACAGCATTAATCAACCCCATATCAAGGGCCTGTTGAGCATCGTACAGCCGGCACAGAAACCAGATTTCCCTGGCCTTTTTCTGTCCCACGATGCGTGCCATGTAGCTGGCCCCCCAGCCACCATCGAAGCTCCCGACCTTGGGCCCCGTCTGTCCAAACTGGGCATTGTCCGCTGCAATGGTAAGATCGCATATCATGTGCAGGACATGACCACCACCAACGGCGTATCCGGCAACCATAGCGACCACTGGCTTGGGCATGGTTCGTATCTGACGCTGCAAATCTAGAACGTTAAGACGGGGTATCCCATCGCTGCCGACGTAGCCGGAATCGCCCCGGACACTCTGGTCTCCACCGGAACAGAACGCTTTATCACCCTGCCCCGTGAGGATAACTACCCCCACTTCGACGTCCTCCCTGGCATCGCGAAAGGCTTCTTCCAGCTCCATGACTGTCCGGGGACGAAAAGCATTGCGTACTTCCGGCCGATTGATCACGATCTTCGCGATCCCCTCAGCCTTATAATAAAGTATGTCAGTGAATTCCTTTACCTGTTCCCACGCAACACTCATCTTGACCTCCATCTGATCAGCCCGATTCCTATGAATTTTCGACCACCCTCTGGCGCACCCATCGGCACTTGGGTCCGGACCTATATTAGCATCGATATGCTGGTGATCAAATTTTCCCGCTCATCAAGCTGCCATAAACCGGCAGACCGTCCGGTAAAAGGCGTCGGGCTGCTCCAGATGGACACAGTGGCCCGATTCGGAAATGGACCTGTGGGAGGCCTGGGGCAACCGGTTTACCATGCGCTCTGCTAACTGTCCATATTTGAAATCTTCCGCGCCTGTCACCAGCAGAACCGGTAGGTTCAAAGAGGGCAGCTCAGACCAAAAATTAGGCTGTCTTACCAATCCCAAGGAGTTCTGTGCAGCTGTCCAACCCTGAGGATCGCTCTTTTTACGACGCAGCCTCAGGGCCGCTGCCGCCTCCCGATTACGCTGGCGCTGCCGGCGGAAGAGGGGACCATCACCCCACTCTGTGAGAAACTTCTCCTTGTCATCATTAAGTGCCGTAGCCCACGTAGATTCCTGAATATGACGAGCCTTGCGGTCGGCATCGCTCTCAAGCCCTGGATTACAGCCTTCCAGCACAAGGGAAGCCATACAATCAGAATCGCTGAGGGTCATCCCCAAGGCGATTCTTGCCCCCATTGAGTATCCGATGAGATGAACATCCTGCAGCCCACTGGAGCGCAGCCATTCAACAAGCCCCAGGCAAAAATCATTGAACTCAAATTCTGCAGTCAGAGGTGTTTGACCGTGGCCGGGAAGATCGATGGCAATCGTACGATATCGGGGCCGGAGCCGCTTTCGCAGGTCAGACCAATCGTGGAGGCTACCCATAAATCCATGTAGGAGCACCACCACCGGTCCCATGTCATGATCGTCATCGAAATGGAAATCATGCATAGGAAACTGGCAATATCAGGGAGTCAGGTCCTGCAGCGCCGACTGGACTGCTCGCCACTTCTCTATTTCTTGGGCGGGATCAAGTACGACCTCAACAATCTGCACCCCCAATTTCGGTAGACAGGACTCCAAGGCCTGTCGAATTCCCGCCACATCGGTTACACGGTGGTATTCCAGACCAAACATTTGCGCAGCGCCCTCGAACTCAAGCCCGTGAGGCATACGAAAGTATCGTTCGAGAGCTTTACCGTAGGAGGCTACCGGGAGAATGGAATAAATACCGCCGCCATCGTTGTTGGCCACCACCAGGGTTGCATTTATCGTCCCCTTGGCAGCGGCGAGCCCGGGAAGATCATGATAGAAGCTGGTATCCCCAATGTAAAGACAGACCGGGAGTCCTGTTCCGGTGGCAGCCCCCAATGCGGAGGAGGTCAGGCCGTCGATTCCACTGGCACCCCGGTTGGAAAGGACTGTTAAAGGCCTCCGCCTCGTAGCGGTACTATAGCGCTCCAGATGCCGCACGGGCATACTGTTCCCAACATACAGGAGACCATCCTCAGGAGTTAACTCAGCACAAAGGGCAGCAATGTGACCTTCGAACAGGGGGGCGTCGGCAGCTACCATGCTCCCCAGCAACTCTGATGCCGCAGTATCCCACTGACGTATGGCTGAAACCCACCCATCGTTAGCTGGCAGCAGTGCTAGATCATTGGCTATCGAACGACAAAACCCGGCGGGATCTGCTCTCAGCACCTCCTGTGCCAATGTATCGGCGTCCGTCCACAGGCCTTCGCCATCCACCAGATAGAGCTGCGGCTTCTCTCTCGCCAGCATTTGACCGAAGCTCTTCGAAATTGGCCGCGCACCGAATCGAATTACGACCTCCGGCCGGAAAGCCTCAATGAAAGCTTCATTGGTGAGCAACGCATCAAGATTATCAATTCGGAATTCGGCCAGCTCATGGGCATAACGTGCTTCATTTGTCGCCTCGGCAAAAAGAAGGTATCCGGTGCTTTTTAGTAGCGCCGACAAACCTTCAGTAAAGCCATCCTGGCGGGCCATGGGGCCAATGGCCACAACGCCCCTCCGATTCTTGATAATGGTATCGGCCACGGCTTGCAGGTCCGGTACTGCGTATCGCGAGGTTCGCGGTGGATCGATATTGCCAATGTCCATTTGCTGAGTTTGTTGGGGAGCGGCTCCATCTGATCTCGTCAGAGGTTCTCGAAGAGGAACATTCAGATGGACAGGACCAGACGGCTTTCCCACGGCGTGGGTTACTGCTTGCGCCACAAGGTGGCTCAAATAAGCCAACTTCGATCTATCCGGTGTTGCCACATCTGCAAAAAAGCGGGTATGGCTGCCATACAGATTGATTTGATCGATCGTTTGGTTGGCGCCTGTCTGGCGTAGTTCCGGAGGACGATCGGCAGTAATCACAATGAGGGGTGTTCCCGTGTAATAGGCCTCGATAACGGCGGGAGAAAAGTTGGCTGCTGCCGTCCCAGAGGTACAAATCAGCGCCGTTGGCCTGCCTGTCGCCTTGGTGATGCCCAGGCCAAAAAATCCTCCACTGCGTTCGTCCATATGAGTATGGACAGTGATGGAATCCTGTCTGGCAAGCGCGAGGGCAAGCGGGGCATTTCGGTGGCCTGGCGACAGACAAGCATGCTCGACCCCGAGGCCGATGAGGGACGCAATGAGGGTATCAGCCCACAGAGCGTTTAGCTCTGCCTGATCCTGAGATGGGGTCACTTGGCTTCCTCACCAGTCCCATCAGCAGAACGGCACAGTGCCCGTATCAGGGGTCGCATCTTGAGTTCCGTTTCCTCCCACTCCTGCTCCGGCACAGACTCAGAAACAATACCGGCCCCAGCGAATACGAAGGCCGTAGTCTCTCTTATCAGGGCAGACCGAAGGCCAACGACAAAGTCACCGTTTCCTTTACCGTCGATCCAACTGAGAACCCCGGCATACCAGCCTCGGTCCTGATGCTCGTAACGGCCGATGACTTCCCGGGCTTCTCTTTTCGCTGTGACTCCAACCGCGGGAGTAGGATGCAGAAGAGCAGCCAGCGTAAGAGGTGGGATAGGCTCTTTCAATCTTGCCTTGATGGGTGTTCTCAGATGCAGCACATTTTTAAGGGCGAGAATTTCAGGCTCCTCAGTCTTTTCCAAATGCGATGTAAGCCCAACAAGTTTGTCCCAAATCGCCGTGACCACATACTGGTGCTCAGTCCGTTCTTTGTGATTGCCCAGAAGATCTTCCCGTTGTTTCTGATCCTCAGATTCAGTTTCTCCCCGGGGAAAAGTACCGGCCAGAGCCTCCGTATAGACCTCTACACCTTGCAGCTGAACCAACCGCTCCGGTGTGGCGCCAATGAAAGTCCCTAAGGAGGGGAAATGGAACAGGAAGGTCGTGCAGGATGGGTACAGAGTACGGAGGCGATTGAGGACGGGAAACAGGGCGATAGGTCCATTGAAACTGAGCTGCAGGGTCCGGGCGAGAACCACCTTGGAAACTTCAGGTCCCATCCCCGCCTGGGTCAGCCGTACTCGCTCCACCCAGGCGTCGTGGCTGGGAAGCTCGGACTTTCCCTTGAAAATTGTCGACTCACTGGCAATCGGTTCTGTAGACAATTTTTTCCTGAAATTGTCAATCTGCTTCTCCAGGGCACGGGCAATGTCATCGACGCTATCTGCAGCTTTGGCCAGGCGAACGATCGTAAGGGTCAGTTGAGCATGTTGTTGGATGAGCAGTATTTCCGGCAGAATATACCTGCCTCGAGGAAATCCATCCCATGGTGAGGAACCCTCGAGAGACGTACTATTCTCCGCTCCTTCAAGATCGAAGGAGAAGCCACCGATCATCCGCAGGCCGCCGAGGTCCAAAGGCTTGGGAGAACAGTCGACACACCTTTCCAGTACGAGGGTCATGTGATGCATGGTCCTTTCGCGGCCCACAGCAGAATCAAAATCAAACGTTACGACCGCGCCAAAACTGGTCAGGACAAATCCCTCATCCGGTTTTTCCCAGTAGTAGCGAATGAGGCTGTCGTCGGGAAGTGCGGCCAGAGTCAGGAGATCCGTCGCTGGGAGGCCCATGCTCAGGTATACCGGCACCGGTTGCTCCACCAGGGCTGCCTTTTCGATGGCGTGGGCAATTCGATCCCGCAGCGGCTGAGGAGCCGACAAGGAATAAACCTCCATATCTGTGAGCATGGTTTCGTGATCCATAGCTTGAAAATTAACAACAGCGGGAAAGAGAGACTAGATGTAGAAGCTACGCTCTGCCCGTACAGTTCTTGAGAAAGGGATTGGGCAGTCAGCCGTCCCTTCGGTTAAGATGGAATCATCTAAATCAAAGAACCGTTTGATATTCTCTTTACCCAAAAAGAACTCAGCTCCCTAACTTTGGGTGCAGTCGTTATGGTCAGCAGGGGAAAGTGGGGTTTCGGAGTTATCTGGAGCAGCGTTTTATGCGTGAGGTGGAGCTATGACCCCTGAACCGGCGTCTGGGGATAGGGGCTCCTACGTTCGCCAGCTGTTCACCCATATCGTCCCGCGCTACGACCTAATGAATACACTGATTACCCAGGGGCGTGATCAGCGCTGGCGTAAGCGAGCAGCCCAGGCCAGTAGTCTGCCCCAAGGTGGGCTTGCCTTGGACGTAGCTACGGGTACTGGCAAGCAGGCGCTAGCCCTCTTGGACCAGGGAGCCGGCCGCGTTGTAGGGATCGACTTTAGCTTCGCGATGCTGCACCGCGCCCACCAGCAGGTCAGCGACCCGCGCGCAAGCTTCGCCTTGGCCGACGCCCAGCGGCTGCCCTTCGCCGACGACTCGTTCGATGCCGTCGTCAGCTCCTTTCTGATCCGTAACGTGACCGACATCGAGCTGACTTTTGCCGAACAACGGCGGGTAGCAAAGCCCGGCAGCCGCGTCGTGTGCCTAGAAATCGCTCTGCCACCGCCAGGCTGGTTCGGCAACCTGTTCCGCCTTTATTTTTTCCGCTTGGTACCTCTCGTGGGGGGCCTAGTGACCGGCCACCAGGAAGCCTACCGTTATTTGCCCGATTCCCTCAAGAATTTCCCTTCGCCGGTGGACCTCGCGGCGATCATGGGGAAGGTCGGCCTGCGCCAGGTACACTATCAGCTGTGGGCTGGGGGGAGTATCAGCTTGCACGTAGGGCTGAAAGACTGATCTGTCGCTGCTAAGACAACAGGTGATGGATTGGTAACAGAAGACTTAGCGCCACCCAACCAGCAAAGTGGCAAGCCGACGCCATCCCGTAATTGGCTTTGTATGGGGCATGCGTCTGTTTAGAAATAAACCCCACAAACCTGTCGATCCATGGGGCTTTCTGTCAGGGTGGCAGATAGCCAACTACTTCAACAGTGAGGCGCACTCAGGGCACAGTAGCATCCTAAGCTGCTGTTTTTATTAACCAATTTTGGGGCTCATAACCCAAGGGTCGCAAATGCCTTTTTAATTACGCATAAGACAGACTGAAACCACTGCCTACGATCGGCCACGTACGTTTGAGATCGGCCATCCACAACCAAATGATATATAACAGTTTATGCAACTCACACATCCACATTGGGAGCAGGGCCTCGGCCCTGGCCGTCCCGGCCACGGGGAGGCCGTAGCCACCTACGGCGAGCCGGGTCGTAGGTTCAAATTCTTTCGTCCCGACTATGAAATTTGTCGACGGGAGGGCAGTTTCTCGTCGGCATTTTATGTTTCTGACCGTTGGGACTCAAGACTGAGTGCAGCTCTGGTCCCAAATCTCACTTGGGCTAACAATGGTCAAAAGGCGATCCATTTTCAGCAGGGCAAAACATCCAATGCTCGTAGCATCGGCAAGGGAGAAATGGTAAAGGAAATACTCGAGGGCCGGAAACTTGAACCTGATGGCCCCTTCAATTTCTCCAAGGATCAGGTTTATACCAGGGTAGAGTGGTTAGTGGTTAATTAGGCAGACCAACATTGAAGACGCCAGCCCGCAAACGCTCAGAAAAACGGCAGTATCCATGTTGTACCTTGGCACGCGCGGCATCTTCGCCGCGAGTCGGTTCCTGGGGCATTTAAGCGTGAGGATTACGGAACAGCACTACGCGGGACTGATCCAGAGCTTGCAGGTTGAAAACTGTCAAAAGTTTGAGAAAGGGATGAAAGGCGATTCGCTATTCAGTCGTTATGAGCACCCCAAACCTCACCAATCACCACCAATTGGGTCGCAAATAAAAAAACCCCTTCTCACGACGGGGAAAAGGGGTTCACGAAGAGCGGGACCGACGAGACTCGAACTCGCGACCTCCGGCTTGACAGGCCGGCGTTCTAAGAGGGAGAGCAAGGGCTGATGTGCTATTCCTCTGCTATCAGTATGCGATCCATCATGAGCCCGATCGATTTTGGGGGTTCAGAGCGGTGGAGGGACTCGACCTGGTGGCGCAGTCCGGTAGCGCATCTGCTTTGGGAGCAGGGGGTCGAAGGTTCAAATCCTTTCGCCCCGACCATTAGAATCTGTCGACGGGAGCGCTGTTTCTCGTCGACATTTTTTGTTTCAGCCCTACCCGGCTGAAAATCGCGCCAGGCCCCCAGACAAACCCAAAGAACCACATTTTACCGACGATACTGCATACGCAAGTCGGCATACGTTTTTAATAATTGAACTTCCGGCGGAGCCACCACTCTGAGATTATTTTGCGGGATCAGGTAGTAAACTTCGTGGTTCTACGAAAGCACTTAGTTCATCGTCTGTCATTTTCAATCCAAGATTATCAGCTAGTGATTTTGTATTCAGCGGATAATGATCCACTTCCAACACTTGATCTGCAAATTGGTATGAGACTACCTGTTTTCGCATTGATTTGAATAGTATCTCATGGACGATGTCCTTGTTAATGTATTCACTAAGTTCCTCTGCGGTTATCTTTACACCCTTGGTAAATTTGATTTGCTTCCCAAATGCATTAATAGCCCCAGATTCCAGATAACTCCCAAACTCAAAGAGATGGCGGACTGGATGCCCTTGAATCCTAGCTCCAGGAAACATGCGGTTAGCTGTAATTATGCAGGTGCTCACTTTTGTAAGTGAGCCTAACGAAAAGCTAAGTTTTTCCTCGAGGCGCTTAACAAAGTCGGTCTGATTAAAATTGGACTTCATTTGATCTAACTGCTTTGCTGCTTTCTTACAATGGTCTAACGTTGTGCGAAGTTCGAAAAGAGTTGCGGGTAATAGTGGAGCCTTGCACTCGAACAAAAATATATGGTCATCAAATTTAACAAGAAGATCAATCTCCCCATATTTTCCATCATATTTATAATCAATATTGGTTTGGCATGGTATCTCTAGTGCGGTAAATGCCGCAGAAAGCGCAGTCTCAACTATGTCCTCCCTCTCAGCCAAATATGGCCGTCCACGACTAATTTGTAAAATGTTCCTCAAAAGATCAGATGTGCCAACAATATTCATCGGGACCATGCAGTAGCCTTCTGAACAGATGATCGGCCGATATTGAAAATCAGCAAATGATTGGTCCTCACTTGTTTTGGGAGTCCAACTCAACAAACTAATTAATTCAGTGGATTTATCCTCGCTTAGAACGAAACTGAGAAGAGTGGAAAAATCCTCAATTTTGAATACAGGAAGAAGTGAGCGTACTAATAATTCCGGCTCGGAATCGATGTATTTTTCTGCCTCAATCTTATACACCCCTCTTAGAATATTTATCAACCGTAATACTAGTACTAAGTCCCAAGCAGTTAAATTGCCAGATATAGTCAAATCTCTGAGATTCTCCTCACCCATAAAATAGTTCTTCATCGCGGTATGAAAGTATATACCCTCCTCCATAAAATACTCGGGACGATTAAGTAAATCTTTCATGGGAGTTATGTCGGGAATCTTCATAACAATTCGCCGGACAGGTGTATCCACTACCTCGATCCAACTATTTTGGGCCATCATATTATGTAATTTCTCTGATACCGCCGCGATTGTTACTTGGTCCTTATCATAATGTTTTACAAACTCGGCGGAATCTGACCATTCGGAATTCATGAATCCCAATTGAGTCGCTTTCTCAAAATCCACATCGGTTGGGCTAAGTAGAAATTTGTCCTGTTCTACTTTATCACATCTCGCGAGGCCAAGATCAATTAGTATTTCCCATTCAAAATATTTTCCTATCTTGGACGCATTTACCAAATGGCCGTAGTAGGTTCCATCGAGTACGCCATTTTCATCAATCAAAGAAAATTGGCCGGCTTTAATAGTCCTCGTTTTATAAAGTGCCTCTAGACAAAGGGTACACGCTTCTGCGAGTTCTTCTTTTAGGTAATGGCGCCAGGAATCAGTTGATATTCTTCTATCAGCTACATGCTCCAAATAAAACAAAAGATCTACACCAGCAATGAGAGTCTTTATGGCGTGCTCGCCAAGCCGTGAAAGGTCACCTAAGAGGCCTCGTCGAAAATGGCTAACACCTACCGAAAGCTCTAGAAGATGACTGATTGATTTAAAATACATCAAGGAATTCTCTGAGAGACCTAAGATGGAGGCAGCTTCGATAATCTTAGATACCACCATTTGCAAGGGGCCGGGCCCGCCTTTCTCAATCACTTTGGAATAGCGAAGCATTCCTTTCTTGCGAAGCAGTTTGATGGATATGTCCTCATCTAAAACCAATGCTGCTACTATCCAATTCGTTGCCTTTCCGCCTCGTGATTTGCTGATCTCGATCTGAAATTTTTCTAGAATCTGCTCAATATGAGTTCCATTAATTTTGGACTCGCCTAGGATCGTAGTAATAATATCCAGATTATTGAGCCAATAGCCTTTCGGCGGCCTGGCAATGAATTCATCGATACTCATATGGTCTTCTATAGCCATTCATTTAGGAAATCAATATTCCGAATTTCCGTGGAATCTAATACAGTGTGATTGCGTTTTATTTGCCTCAAAGTATCACACAGATCGCGTTCCATGATAGCCAATTCACAATATGGTATAAGCATCAAATGAAATAAATCTCCGAAGTCTGATGATTTTTTAGGTTCGCGTTGACCAAGATAGTATTTGTAAA
>JADFSS010000019.1:0-4347 GCA_022560655.1 Candidatus Neomarinimicrobiota bacterium | reverse complement strand
AAGAGTTGAACAGACAGAAACACCTCAGATTGAAGTGACTGTGCGTCATCCTTAAATCGGAGAAGGAAATCTCGATGGTCTGGCAGTAGCCACTGCACGGTCAAGTCGAAGATAAATTCCGATGCGTGTGATACAGTATACTTGCCATTACTTGAGGGTGCAAAGTTCTTTTTCAAACTTGGCAAGCGTGTTTTCATCTCTTCTGCATCAGCGATCTGCTGTTTCCGTGTTTCAGCTAAAACCGTATCCTCAGACAGAAATTTTCGAATTAAATCTGCGCCACGAGTGGTGCCTGGTATCGCGTCTAGTAAATACGGGAGATGAGATAGGCTTTCTTGCCTTATATGCGGGTAAGCATCCACTTCTTCACTCAGAATGGTATCTCGGCGCTTCATCATTCCTGACGGAACAGTAGATATGAGTTCAGCAATCCGTTCGTGAAGTCCTTTCGCATAGTGTAATTCGAGTAGCTGAGCCTCACAAATTCCTAGAATCAAATCCGTTTCTTCAAGGAAGCGGCGCAACCTGGGCCACAAGACTTTAGCTTTGGCAATATGGCTGATGATGCCAGTATCGAAATACACAAATCGCAAGTTTAAATCACTCATAACATGGTCAAGAGGTGTTGGTTTGTCTAGCGTGAAATTACAACAAGCCAGACCGAAGATGATTAGCCTATCCCCAACCTCTCCGCCCTGCCCTTTGAATGTTCACTTACATAAGCCGTAAGGTCGGGGAAATCCTCGGCCAGCCGGGAGGGCAGGAATCTGGTGTAGATCATGGTGGTCTCAAGGTTGCGGTGGCCCATGAGATTGCTGACAAGCATGATATCGCCGGTTTGGAGCCAGGTGCGCACACCGAAGGTGTGGCGGAGATCGTGGAAGCGATGACCCGTGAGCCCAAGTTTTCTTGTGATTTTCTTAAATGCCTTCGTGTAATACTCGGGCCTGTGATTAGAAGCCATAATCTGTTCGTAGATCCTGACGAGGTCGGGGTTTAGTGGGATCTGGCGCTCCTCGCTGGCCTTCGCATCCTCGGGTGCGACAATGAGGTGCATCCCCTTTAACAGCGCACGAAATGGCTCTCGCAGTCTGCAGCCAGTCTCGCGGTAGAACCAGAATACATCGGCCAAGAACGGTGTGGCTTCCTCCTGGATTAGGTCGAACTCGGGATCAGAAATGTATTTTGGCAAGGATCGACCCTGGCGAATCTGCTTGATGGTCGGAACCTTCGGCATTAGGCCTTTTTCGACAGACCATGTGAGGAATGTCTTAAGTGAACGCAGGTTCATGTTCAGCGTTGTCGTGGAGTGCCGCCCCAGAAAGGCATGCTTGAAGCGATCAATGGTGTTGCCGTCGATTGAATCGATAGGTGACCGCACCCCAGCCACCGAGATAAAATGCTGCAGGGCAAGTGAATAGACCTCCAAAGTTTTGGGGCGTATACCTTCGAGCGCCCGGGCCTTGAGGTAATCATCTGCCGCCTGTCTCACTGTCATCCGCACCAGCTCAGTGGGCTTGCCTGATAGCCAGGAGAATTGGAACTCGACGCCAGCCTTGATGCTCATCTCCACCCTTTCGATCTCCTCCAACCGGATGGCGGCAATCTTGGGGTCCTCGGTTCGGAGCGGAATCAGCTTTGAGCGGCCCGCCTGGCCATTAGCCGAGATGTATATCCGGCAGTAGAATTTGCCGGACCGGTTCCTGTTGCCCTTGTTCTTGGCGCCACCTGGATATCGGACAATACCTGCCACGCTCATTCCTCCCCATCAAAACGCCGAAACCCCGCCTCAGAAGCAACGGGCTATGATGCTAGAGATGAGCGGCGGGGAGCCGACGAAATATGTGATTGAATGCCAAAGCATCATAGCCCGAGCGTATGGTAGCATACGTTTTGGAGGCATGGCAAGTATATTCTAAGCGTATGCATAACACACGGTTAGAAACACGATTATTCGCTGTGCGCCCGTACACGGCCATATGCCTAAATTCGCCATACCAGGAGGTGCCAGAAACTGATTTTGTAGCGTACACGAAGCGTACACAGGCGGTGTACGGGTATTAGATCTAGGCTTAAGCTTTTGTTTGTCCAGGGCTAGCCCATCAGCTAAACCAAATCAAGATACATTACATTTTCCAAGCGCTTTCATACCCTGTATCCCGCTTCAATTGCAGCATCTCTGGCAGCTTTATTCCATGCATAGACCCAGAGTACATCATCTGGATAATACCTTAAGCCAAGAGTTTCGATGCATGGGGTTCCATACTTCGAATCAGCGGGATCTGTCACTAGCATTCCGCTAACACCTTCAAACCGCCCATGCGGCATTACTACAACTTTGAAAGTCATTTGATTCCCCTTTTCGACTGTAACATAGTTCCTAGGAAAGGAAATCGTACCTTTCCTCTCTCCGTTTATTATGGGGTTCAACTAATTGGGAACATTGTTCAAAGCTCTGTATTTAGCGATCGCACTTATTTTGAATTACTTGATCGATATCTGGCTCCCCTTTGGGGCAGCATGAATTGTTTGAAAATATTATAGAATGGCTTATCTTGGACAGCAATCTACTAGTATTTTCACTTGTTCATTTTCAGAGACGATACTTCACTGAACGTTTCGACATAAAGGTACGACTGATGTCAGAACAAGAGTTGAATCCGCACCGGTACTTTCTCACCCTTCATGCCGCATATTATCATGAGCACCGATATAAGGGGCATTCGATCAGAGCTAATGTACTGGAGAAGCTCGGAATTGAATTCAGTATGAATGCTGTAGCATATGGCCCGGAAAGTCAAGGTGCCTACAAGCCTGACTATCACCGCCGACTTCTTCAGGCCAGATTGAATGACTTTAATTTGCTGGGACTTCGTTCAGAAATGATGCGGAAAATATCTGACAGAGATTTTATATGGAGTACTGAAGATTCGTGGACTGAAAAAAGTCTCTTCGAGATTATTCAAAAAGTGCCATTTAAGTGGCGTGAGCCACTCCCTGAGGAACCACCTGTATTCGGATCAGAGGAATTTAATCGATACGCTTCGCATCCGATAATCCTCAGGGAATTGTTATCGAAAATGAATCTTGAAGAACTCGAGCGGGCAAGGACGGAGTCAAAGAACCTTCAAAAGCATATCAACAACGCCCTCATCAACAGTCGTCTAGAATTCACAAATCTTGCGGTCGCCTTTTTCGAGAGTTGGTTTATAGAAAATGGCTTTGAAGTTCCTTTCGCCTCGATCAACAAATCAGTGGATATTAAAACAGCAGACCTACAGGAGAGAGGATCTGAGAAAGAAGCTTCCGAGTATATTTTCCGTCCCTACGATGGATATTGGCAGATCAGTTATGGGGGTAGGAAAGACCACACTCGTTCAAATAATATTGGTCTCTTCTACATCAAAGAACTGCTGAGAAAACCAAGACAAGTATGGGAGGTAAGGGAAATCCAAGATCATGTGAGAGTTAATTTGTATGCCAAAAATGATGAGATTGAGCGTGCTACTATGGATTCCTATGAGATCATGGCTGCCAAAGAAGATACGAAGGATGATCACAATCTTGAATATCTAGATGCGAAAAATGAACCTACGCACTCCAGATCTCACGATTTTGAGAAAGTTTCATCTGGTGCTGAAATTCCCTTAATACAAGATAAGAAGTACCTGAATGACATCAAACGTGATTTACTGAGATTAGAAAAGAAAATGAAGCAAGCAGATTCTGAGGGTGATGATAAAGCATTCGACCGGGCAAAAAAAGAGTATGAGAAACTAAATTTGCACAAAAGAAGAATCTCTTACAAAGGCATATCGAAAGAATTGATAAAAGATCAGGTTTACGCATATCATAACGTGCAACGAGCAATATCAAGAGAACTGTCCAAGCTAAAATATATTAATCGAAGCCTGTACGAGCATCTCAAGGAACATATTAACGTCTCAACAAAATCTTGCTCATATGGGGACAATTTGGAAAAACCACCTAGCTGGATTACTTAGACAAACAAATCACTTCACTTCCCTCTTCCGCCCCCAAGACAATTCCCGTACTCTTTAGAACAACAGATTAGCCCCACCTGGGGATGAGTTCCATGTTGGTGTTCACAATTGTGTGAACAATGTTCAACAATTCTTGAACCCCTGCACTGGTAGAGGCGAGTCTGCATACGTATGACGCATATTATTCAATTGGTTGATTATTGAGAGAAAGGAATTCTATGGAAAATCATCTGGACATATTCCGCAGGTATGGCTTGAATCTAACCCAGGTCGGCTCAGGTCCCGAGCATGTAACAACTTGTCCATTTTGTGATTCGGTGGGACGTAAAAAGCAGAAATTTTA
>JADFSS010000018.1 GCA_022560655.1 Candidatus Neomarinimicrobiota bacterium | reverse complement strand
ATCCTGGGGCTGGAGAAGGTCCCAAGGGTTGGGCTGTTCGCCCATTAAAGCGGCACGCGAGCTGGGTTTAGAACGTCGTGAGACAGTTCGGTCCCTATCTACCATAGGCGCAGGAAATTTGAGGGGCGTTGTTCCCAGTACGAGAGGACCGGAACGAACGAACCGCTGGTGTACCAGTTGTCTCATCAGAGGCATCGCTGGGTAGCTATGTTCGGCCGGGATAAGCGCTGAAAGCATATAAGCGCGAAGCCCTCCCCAAGATGAGATTTCCCTTCCCGAGCAATCGGGACTGAAGGCTCCCCGAAGATAACGGGGTTGATAGGCCACAGGTGTAAGTTCGGTAACGAATTCAGCCGAGTGGTACTAATAAGCCGTGAGGCTTGAGCATTCTTATTTGATTTGATCCTCGGGCGCCCACGATGGGGTGTCCAAGAGCGGGAGCACAGCCTTTGTTCTCCAATCTTTCCGGTGACCATAGCGTAGGGGAAACACCCGATCCCTTTCCGAACTCGGCAGTTAAGCCCTACTGCGCCGATGGTACTGTCCGCTAACGCAGGATGGGAGAGTAGGTCGTCGCCGGATCCTTATGTGTAAGCCCCTCGAGGACTGTTCCGCGGGGGGCTTTCTGTTGGCGTCCTGCTGTTTAACTTGATTTGTGACCCCCGATACATTCAAATTCGTCCAACTCTGCTAATATGGGCACAGCGCCGTAGCGAGGCCTATGCGCTTGATCCCCTCGGGCTCTGGTTCGGGGCCAATCTGGCGGGTAAAACCTTCTACAGACAGGGGAGGATGAGTATGAAGAAAAAGATGGTGACACTGTTCTCAGTAGTTGCTTTGGGCGGCAGCGTGCTGTGGGGTCAAGTGACCGTCCAGGAGATTTTTTTCAATGATTTTGTCACCTTTTACGTGAGCAGCGTCGATGTCTCCACTGGTTCACAGAACGTGGAGCTGTTTGAGCTCGAGATCCTGGTGGATGAGCCCGTCACGGTGGAGATCGAGTTCACCCTCACGATCAATTCGTTCCCCCTAGGGTTAACGTTCGACGACGAGTTTTTGACCGTGACCGTCCCCCCGTTTACCCTGCAGGGTCCGGTCCGACTACGCAATACGGAACTGGATGTGAATACAACCCAATTGTTTTATTCCGGACCGCCTGGTGGGGCGGTAGATATCCCGAAACCTAGGATCGTTACGCCCGACCTTGATGAGTTGGAAAACATGCAGAGCCTGATCATGCAGACGGGCAGGCTGCCTGACGGGACGTATCGCTTTGCGCTGGAGGTGAGGGATCCCGGGGGGGCTATTCTGGCCGGCTGGAGCAAAGAGATCATTTCGGCGCACCCCGTGGCGCTGGAGCTGATATCCCCGGGCGGGGTGTTGGAGGACACCACCAACACGGCCATCACCACGACGTACCCCTTCTTCCAGTGGGAATCCGATCCCTGTGCCTTCTGCAGCTACCAGATCAGAGTTGCAAAATATATTGTCGGCGAGCACAGTTCCTTGGATGACGCCATCGAGGACCAGACCGTATGGCCGCTGGAGCAGGCGCTGGGCTTTTTCGATGTGGGCAATGCGACCTCGGTACCGTACCCGCTCACGGGCGCCGTCGATCTGGAGCCGGGCGGGATTTACGTTTGGCAGGTGCAGAAAGTTATCCCCACCACGTCTGGGGAGGAGACCGTGAACAGCTTTATCTGGGCGTTGAAGATCGACGACCCCACCCAGGTTTCAGCGGAGGAGTCGGCGGGCGGGCCTGGCGCGGTGACCAGCCCCATCATGACTTTCCTGCAAAGCGTGATGGGGACGGAGAGTTTTGAACAGGCCTTTAGTGCCGGTGGCGAACTGGACGGATTCAGCCCCAACCGAGTGTTGAGACGGAACGGGGAGGCGCTGAGCCTGGACCAACTCAATGCCGTTGCAATCGCGATCCAGCAGGGTGCCGTACAGGTCATTACCGTGGAGGTGCAATAACATGAAACGGCTCCACAGACTCCTGATCGTACTGGCCAGTGTATCCCTGGTCTGGGGCGCAGATCGAATTGCTTTCACCACCAAGGTCAGCGGCCAGGTCAACCTGGTGAATCTGGAGAAACAGACGCTGCCTTTGAAGCGGGGCACGGTGCTCAACGACGGTGATCGCATTGAAACCTTGTCGGATGGCACCACCATTATCATGTTCATCGATGACCGGAGCCTGCTCCGCATCCAGAATAATACGACGCTGAATATTGGCGGTAAACGAACCGGCACGGCCATCGACAAGCAGGTTGACATGCAGTTCGGCAAATTGCGGGCGGAAGTGGCCGCGCAGCGGGACGGCAACTTTACCATCTCCACCCCCATCTCGGTGGCGTCGGTGAAAGGGACGGACTTCTGGGTGACATCCGATCCGGTGTTGGGCGACATATTTCTGGGCATCGAGGGCCTGATCGAAGTGCGCAACCTGATCAGTGGCGGCGTCATCGAGGTCGGCGGCGGGCAGGTGGGTACATCGGAACCGGACGGCAGCACCGAAGTAACCACCTACGTGCTGTTGGTGGGCGAGTTGCTAAGCGTTTCCGCTGACGTCTTAACGATGGAGCCGGCCGAGATCGGCGAGGGCGATGCCCGGGTCTCATTCAACGGCCAGGTGGCGCTCAACGAGCAGACGACCTACGCGGGACCCGAGCCCGAGCCCGGCGTAACGGCGTCCGTATCCGGCACGATCAATGATGACGGCTCGATCACCGCCATTCAGGTCGTGATGGAAGAGCCCGATGAGGCAGCCGACGCTGGGGACGTTCCCGACGAGATCCGGATCCAGCTCGAGGACGCAGACGGCAACGTCAAAGAAGTCATTATTATTTATCAGTAATTACTGCTAAATTTTCTCTAACTGCATCGCCTAACTGGAGGACCATCTTAAGGTGAGTGGTCGAGTTCGTGCTGTCGGCACGGTACTGCTGTTCTTGATCTCGGGCCTGTGGGGCCGCAGCAGCGCTGAGGGAACGATATTCCATCGGGTGCCTGACGAAATCAGGGCTCAAGAGCCCTTGACTCTGGAGGCCGTGGTAGAGGCGCAGGGGGCCTCGGTGAGTTCGGTCATCGTGTACTATCGCGTGAAGGGGCAGAGCGCCTATCTTGAAGCGCCCATGTCTGCGGGGGGCGCAGACCTCTATTTCGGCACCGTCCCGGCAGGTGATATCGAGACCGCGGGTCTGGAGTACTACCTGATTGCACTGCTGGACGACAACAGCATCCTGGCCTACCCCGTTGACGATCCGGAGGTGAATCCGATTTATGTCCGGGTGCTCCCAACGGGGGAGGATCCGTTGCAGGCCGCCGATGCTCAAGCCCCCGGGTCGGTTGAGACGGGTGATTTTTTGATCCTGTCCCCAGACGCTAACGCCGCCTACCTGCCGGAAGACGTTGTCGTGGCGGTCTCGCTGTTCAATCTGCCCGAGCTGGAGCTGGCCTCCATCAAACTCATTCTTAACGGACGCGACATTACCGCCGAGTCCGAGGTAAATCCCGACCTGATAACCTACAGCCCCGCCACGCTCGCCGCGGGCCCCTATCAGCTCCAGGTGCAAGGCAACAGTTCGGCTGGCAGGGCCTACCAGTCGGTATCTCTGCCGTTCCGGGTGACGCGGGTGGCGACCCGGACCAGCGCCAGGGCGTTCCGGCATTCCGGCTCGCTTAGACCGGCCTTTCGCAGCGACAATATTGACGGGGAGATACTTCAAGTCGGCAGTATCAAGGCGGCCTACCGCGGCGGCTGGGAATGGCTGCGCGTCCGCGGCAAACTGAAACTTACCACCCAGGAAGACCCCTTCAAGTCGCCCCGGAATCGATTTACGGCCAATTTTCGGACCCCCCTGCTGACATTGGGGGTGGGCGATGTGACGCCCCGCTTTGACCGCTTTGGCCTGGCGGGTAAGCGGCTGCGGGGTTACGACGCCAATTTCACGCTGGGTCTGGTGAACCTGCGGGTGGCACAGGGGCAGCTGGAGCGGGTCATTCAGGGGCGCCCCGGCGCGGCCTACAGTGTTACGGACTACAATGTGACCACTAACGAAAACGAGTCCAGCGTCTACACCCTGGGCCTCGACCGGGGAGGGTACGCTTTCCGGCGGAACATAACGGCCTTCCGGCCCAGTTTGGGGTCAGGCAGGGTGTTCGAATGGGCCGTATCTTTCATCAAGGCCAAGGATGACGTTGGATCGGTGGACTCGAAGTTGTTGGACGGCACCATCGTTATAGCGGATTCAAGCATCTTCACCGACCTCTTTTTCTCTGAGTTTGAGCTGGATACATCACTTGCGGTGGATGCGCGTATCCTCACCTTTAAGCAGCTTCAGGCAGTGGTGGCAGCGAATCCAAACCTGAGTATTGACCTGCCTGACAGCAACTGGTCCGGCAAGAGCCCACAGGACAATCTGGTGATCGGCTCGAACCTGTCGCTGGCCCTGAACAAGCGCCGGTTCGTTATCCAGACCGGGTTCTCCCTGAGCATGCTGAACAGGAATATTTGGGACCCGGTGCTGTCGCTGAAGGAGCTGGATACATTTGCGCCGGGTGACACGCTGGAAGACGGCCTGATCGCCGGGCTCATCGACACCAGTGAGATCCCTATTAATCCGGCAGATCTGAAGGACTATTTCCATATCAACCTGAATCAGGTACCTCTGCTGCCCATTGACGTATTCCTCCTTGAGGATGATCCACTGCGGGCGCTGGCAAAAATGCCTTCGCTGGCCTATTTCGCCACGGCCAAGCTCAACTATCTGCGCAACTTTATCACCCTGGAGTTCCAGCAGGTGGGCCCGGAATACAACTCGCTGGCCAATCCCAATCTGCAGCGGAACGTGCGCATTCGAACCATATCGGACCGGGCACGCCTGTTCGGCAACAAACTGTTCCTCTCGGCCACGTACCGCAGCACGGACGATGACATCATCAAACTGAAGGATGATCCCGATACACCGGAAGACGAAGCCGAGCCCATTACCTCCACGGTGACGGTCAACCTGTCTGCAAATGTTAATCTGGGGCAGGGCTTGCCCTCGGTGAGCCTGGGACGCAGGACCTACACGAGGGAGAATGGCATCACCACGCTGGACACTCTGGATATGTCCATACGCGATAACCGGGTGAATACCATAACGACGGCCACCAGCATCGGCCTGGGTTATCAACTGCGACTGATATCCACCGTCCACAATTTGAGGCTGACGGTGAACAATACGAATATTGCAGACCAGATCGACGACCGGACGCTTGAGGATACGCTGTTCGTCGCACCCTCCGCGCAGTCTAACATCATCGGTCTATCGGTGAATTCAAGGCTATCCAACCAGTTGGAAACCAATGTGGTGGTTTCCCTCAATAGCCTTGAGACGGGCTCAGGCGATGACGAGATCATCCAGAGCATATTCAGTCTGGACCTGTCGGCGCAGCTGCAGTTGATGGGTGGCAAGCTAGGAGTTCGGGGTGGGCTCAGCCTTACCAGCAGCGCAACGAACCAGGATAAGAACCCCAGCGCACCGCCAGCGTTTACCCGTGTTGGGATCAAGGGCCAGGTTCGAGCTCTACTGATGAAAAATATCAACCTGGTCACGTCAATTGATCTCAGGCAGAAGTCGTTTGATGATCCCGACACTGCCTCGAAGCTAACGTCCATCATCTCGGCTAACCTGGAATACATCTTCTAGCCCCTCTCCAGCTTGATTCTGAAGAAACTCACCTCAATCATCGACGCCGGCAGCAGCTGGGCCGACGTTTCCGCCTGGCCCGGGAAACTCAAGCAGGCTTTTGGCGCCGGCCTGGTCTGGGCCAATGCTACCGTTCCGGTGAGGTTTCTCAAGCAGCTGCTTGGCGCCGGCCGCGTGTGGGCGGCGTTTTCCATCATCGTGACCCTGGGGCTGCATTCGCTGGGCCTGTTCGACCTGCTCAATTATAAGGTCCTGGACTTCACCTATACACGGGTCCGCGGGCCCTTGGCAGGCTGGAGTGCCCGCCAACCCATAGACCGCGACAGCCTCAAGGTCGTGCTGGTGGACGTGGACGACGAATCGTGGCGCCTGGTGCCGTTTAAGTGGCCCTACCCGCGGGACGATGTCTGGGCGAAGGCCATACGCAACCTGACGGCCGCCGGCGCCAAAGTGATCGTGTTCGATATCGAGTTCGACACCCCTGACTTTAAATCCGATTACCTGGAGAAACTGAACCAATCCGGCAGCAACATCCCGTTTCGCCACGGTGACGAAGTGCTGGGGGAAGCCATCCGGGAGGCGCAGGCGCGGGGAACTCGCGTTGTTATGGCTTCCAAGCTGGTTTACGAGCCCACTCGGCTCCCCCCTGAATACATTGCCTACCCGGTCCCCCGTATCATGGCTGCCCAACCCGAGCCGGGGCTGGTCAACGAGATCAAGGACTTTGACGGGATCACGCGCAAGTACGCCCTGGCCTACAATATGGCGCACAAGCCCGATACCCTGTACATGACCCTGGCGCTCAAGGCGTTAAAGGAGTATTGGGGTATTTCAGACACGACACTGTTGCGCCCGGACCCCGAAAATAACACCATGACTTATGGCCGCGCGACGATCAAGACTTACGGGCGCTCGGCCAGTTTCTTCATCAACTACTACGGCCCCCCTTCCGGCACTGCCATGGAGGGTGAGGAGGCGTGGAAGACCTTTGACCGCTATCCACTGGCCAACATCCTGGACGACGCCGAATTTGACCTGCGGCAGCTGGAAGATGACACCGACTGGATGGATTTCTTCAAATTGGACAGCGATATTTACGGCATTGTGGGCGAGAGCCCGTTTCTGGACAAGATCGTGCTCATTGGCGTCTCCGTCAACGTCCTCCTGGATGTCAAATCGACGCCCTACTACAACTATGCCGGCATCCTACAGCTGATGCCGGGGGTCGAGGTGCATGCCAATGCGGTTCAGACTATCCTGGACCAGAACTTTATCAGAGTGGCCGGCGGGACACTGGAGCTGACCAGGGATTCGCTGCTGGTGAACCTGATGATCATCATCCTCCTGTCAACAGCCACCTTTCTCCTGGTCCAACGTCTTTCACCCCTCACGGGTGGCTTCCTGGCGTTCGTGGAGTTGCTGGTGTTTGTAAATGTTGCTCTGGGGTATTTTACCAGTGACCTGCTCTGGATGCCCAAGATGGTAGCCGGCATGCTGCTCCCGAAGGCGTGGGTATTGGCGAATCCAGTTCTATTTACCATCGGTACCCCAGCCATTGGCGCTTCCATGTTCGTGCCCATTATACCTGGCGCCGTTTCGATTTTCGTGACCTACGGCAGCATCGTGCTGTACCGCTTCCTGGTGGAGCGCAAGGACAAGCAGTTCCTCAAGAACACCTTCGGCACCTATATCTCTCCCGAGCTGATCGATGAGATGTATGCAAGCAAGCAGATGCCGTCACTGGGGGGCGAGTCGGGCATACTCACGGCCTACTTTACCGATATCGCCAGTTTCTCGGCGTTCTCAGAAGTGCTCACCGCGACGCGACTGGTGGAGCTGCTCAACGAGTACCTTACGGCCATGACCGATGTTTTGCTGGAGCAGCAGGGTACGCTGGACAAGTATGAAGGGGACGCCATTGTGGCGTTCTTTGGGGCGCCGATTTATTTTGAGGACCACGCCCACCGGGCCTGCGTGGTGGCCCTGCAAATGCAGGAAGCGTTGGCCATGCTACGGGAGAAGTGGCAGGGGGAGGAAGGCAAGTGGCCCGAGCTGGTGTCCAAGATGCGCATGCGAATCGGGCTGAATACCGGTGAGCTGGTGACGGGCAATATGGGCAGCAGGACGCGCATGAACTATACCATGATGGGCGACGTGGTCAACACCGCGGCTCGTCTGGAGGCCTCGGCCAAACAGTACGGCATCTACATTCAGACCACCATGCCTACGCTGGACCTGGCGGGTAAAGACAAATTTGAGTGGCGCTTTATTGACAAAGTAAAGGTGGTGGGCAAGCAGGAGTCGGTGGACGCGGTGGAGATCATGGCGCTCAAGGGGCAGTTGGCCGATGACATGCTAGAGCTGAATAACATTTTCAACGCCGGCATGGAACTTTACCGACAGCAGGATTGGGATGGTGGCAGCAAGAAGTTCACGGCCTCGGAGAAGCTTGAGGAGGTGTTTCACAACCGACCCACCACACCCAGCAGGGTCTATGTCGAGCGCTGCGCACATTTTAAGGCCAACCCGCCTGGTTCCGACTGGGACGGCTCCTGGACCCTGACCGCCAAGTAGCGCTTTCCCCTTCCGAACCCCAACAGATAACATTACCTTATTGCCGATTGTAAATTGTGATATGCTGATGGCTACAGAGAAAACCGAGCGGGGGCGGATCTTGTGGGCCGACGATGAGATCGACCTGCTGAAGCCCCATATCCTGTTCCTGGAGGAGCAGGGCTACGAGGTCACACCGGTGCACTCCGGCGAGGATGCCTTGCATGAGGTCGGCGCCGGCGACTTCAACCTCGTGCTACTCGATGAGATGATGGACGGCATGGATGGTATGCACACCCTGCAGGAGATCAAGACCACCCACCCGGCCCTACCCATCATCATGATCACCAAGAACGAGGAAGAATGGCTCATGGATGAAGCCATAGCCGCCAATATTTCGGGCTACCTCACCAAGCCGGTGAACCCCAGCCAGATATTCATGCTGTGTAAGTCGATGCTGGAGCAGACCCGCATCCGCAGCGACAAGACCACCAGCCGCTACCTGGCCGTATTCCAGGAGCTGAGCCAGCGGGTGGAAACGGCCGCTTCACTGGAGGACTGGATTGACCTCTTTAATGAGCTCACCGACTGGGACATCGAGTTTGACCAGCACCGCGACCTGGGACTGGACGATCTGCTGGCCGAGCAGCATCTCACCGCCAACCTGCGGTTCGGGCAGGCGGTGGTGGCGAACTACCGCGACTGGCTGAACGGGGATGGCTTGACCGGACAGACCTTTTCCCATCAGGTGCTGGACCGGTCCGTGAGGCCACACCTGCAGGCCGGCACCAGGGTCGTCCTGCTGGTGGTGGACTGCCTGCGGCTGGATCAGTGGAAGGCCATGCGCCCACTTCTGGAGCCGCGTTTTTCTGTGGAGGAGACGGTGCAGCTGTCGCTGCTGCCCACGGCTACCCCGTACTCCCGCAACGCCATTTTCAGTGGCCTGCTGCCCGATGAGCTGGCACGGCGTTACCCCAAGCAATGGGGTGAGATGACCCATGATGAGACGAGCATGAACAGGTTTGAGGCCGAGTTCCTGCAGGAATATCTCAAGCGCGTGAAACTGGACGAGGTGCAGTTCAAGTACTTCAAAGTCGTCACGGCTGAGGAAGGGCAGCGGGTACTGGCGCGGCTGCCGGAATACCGCAGCAAGCAGCTGCTGGCCCTGGTGGTTAATTTTGTCGACCTGCTGGCCCACCACCGGGCCGAAAGTGATGTGATCAAGGAGATTCTCCCCGATGAGTCCGGCTACCGGGCCACCATCTGTTCCTGGCTTGAAAAATCGTGGCTGCGGGAGCTGCTGGACACGGTTGCCGACTGGGAAGATACCGTCGTGGTGCTCACCAGCGACCACGGCAGCATTCAGGTGGACAAGCCGGTGCGCATCCTGGCCGACCGGCAGACCTCATCGGGCGTGCGTTACAAGCATGGCCGGAATCTGAACGCCTCCGAGAAGGGCGGGCTCACCATCAAGCACCCAGCAGAGTATCACTTGCCTGCAGACGAAGTCACCACCAATTATGTGATCGCCCGTGACCGCAACTTCTTTGTCTACCCCACTGACTACCATCGCTTCGTCCGGCGGTTTGAGGGCAGTTTCCAACACGGTGGCATCTCGCTCGAGGAAATGGTGGTGCCCTTGGTCACCTTGCGTCCACGGAATATTTAGAAGCACCGTGGCGCCAGGGTCAAAGCGCAAGGCTCGCTCCGGCCAGTCAGTGGCATGGTCTGGCATCAACAGTAGCAGTGTCCAGGAAACCCGCCGGGCGGGGGCCGAGTTTGCCACCTACCTGCGTCCGGGAGATGTGGTAGCGCTGCACGGCGAGCTGGGCAGCGGCAAATCCACCTTTGTCGGTGGCATGGCGGAAGGCTTAGGGCTGCCCGACCCAGTATCCTCGCCAACGTTTGCGTTGATTCATGAGTATGGGCGGCCGCCGTTGCTGTATCACATGGATTGTTACCGCGAAACAACACTTGAAAGATGGCGCCAACTGGGACTGAGCGACTACTTTGGTGGGCGGGCTGTTTCCGTGATTGAATGGGCCGAAAACATTGCCCCGCTGCTGCCGAAGGAGACCATTCATCTGGATTTTTCTCATGGAGATGACGATAGCAGCCGAGTGGTGGAGGTGCGCAGCTGAGACTGCTAGCCATTGAAACGGCGTACGATGTGTGTGGTGCCGCCATCATTGGGGATAACGGGCCGGAAGCCATGGTCGAGCGGCTGGCTCCCCGGCAGCACAACGAAGTCCTGGCCCCGGCCGTTATGCGCGTACTGGAGCAGGCGGGGCGCTCCTTTAGCGACCTGGACGCCATTGCCTTGTCCATGGGTCCGGGCGCGTATACCGGGCTGCGGGTGGGGATGAGTTACGTCAAGGGGCTGGCCTTCGCCACCGGGCTGCCGGTTATCCCGGTGCCGACCCTGCCGAGCCTGTTGGCGGGGGAATTGGTGGGCGAATTCAACTGGGTGGCGACCTGGTCCCATGGTAACCAGGTCTACACTTATCCGGCCAGCGAGCCGCCGCAGCCGGATGCGGTGCGGGCGTCAACGTGGGATGAGTTTGCCCAGCTGGCCAGAGGCGCGTCCGTTGGCGGTTATCTGCTGGAGCGCTTTCTGCCGGCTGAGGACATCCGCGTGATCAACATACCTCCGTCGGCGGGAAAGGTGGGGTCTTTTGCCCTGGCGCAGCGGCTTGAGCCCAGCGCTGATCTGGCAGCATTGGTCCCCGACTACCACCACGATTTCGAGAAAAGGTTACGACGCCATGCTCATTCGTGATGCCCACAATGAGGATATCGACCAGTTGATGGCCATTGAGGAGATGTGCTATGATCATCCCTGGCCCCGGGAAGCCTTTTCGCAGGAGATCGATCAGGATGAAGTGGGGGTGGGGCTGGTGGCCGAGGAGGATGGCATGATCGTGGGCTACCTGACGGGCCTGGCGGTGGTGGACGAGTTTCAGCTGCACAACATTGCGGTCCACCCGGACTATCGCGGCCAGGGGATCGGCCGGAGTCTTATCGAGGCGCTGGAAGCCATGTGCGAGCGCAAGGAGTTCAAGCGGGTAATCCTGGAGGTCAGGAAGGACAACGAGAGTGCCCGGCGGCTTTACCTGAGCAGGGGCTTCGAGGCGGTTGGGATTCGCAAGGACTATTACGGGCCAGGCCAGGACGCGCACCTGTACACCAAGCAGATCGGGTCGGATTAGCGGGTGGCCTGGTTTCGCCGTAGCGCCAAGAAAATCCTCTCAACCCAGAAGAAGGAACTGAGCGGGGACCTGTGGACCAAATGCCCCAGCTGCGGGGAGTACATCTACCGGGATGAGCTGGAGCGCTCGCGTTTCGTCTGCCCCACCTGCTCCCACCACTTCAGCATCAGTTGCCGCCAATACCTTGAGCAGCTCCTTGACGGCGGGAACGATTACACCGAGCTGAATGCGAGCCTCACTTCGGTGGACCCCCTGAAGTTTGAGGCGCGGAAGAAATATGCCGACCAATTGGTGGCGGCCAGGAAAAAGACGGGCCTCCAGGAGGCCATATTGACGGTCGTGGGCAGCGTCAATGGCTACAACGTCGTGTTCGGGGTGATGGACTTCAGTTTCATTGGGGGCAGCATGGGCTCGGCGGTGGGGGAGAAGGTAGCCCGTGCCATCGACTACGCCCGAGAGCACAAGCATCCGCTGGTGATCGTATCGGCGTCCGGCGGTGCTCGGATGCAAGAAGCGGCGCTGAGCCTGATGCAGATGGCCAAGACCAGTGCCAAGCTCAGCCTCTTCTCGCAGTCAGGTGGCCTGTTCATCTCGGTGCTTACCGACCCGACGACTGGCGGGGTCACGGCCAGCTATGCCATGCTGGGCGATATTATTCTGGCTGAGCCGGGCGCCCTGATCGGTTTTGCGGGGGCGCGGGTCATCAAGCAGACCATCGGGCAGGAGCTGCCGGAGGGGTTTCAGCGGGCGGAATTCCTGCTGGAGAAGGGGTTCGTTGACCAGATCGTTCATCGCCGTGACCTCAAGGATACCCTCACCCGGATTATCGGATTTTTTGGCTATGAGCAAGCCGCTGATTCTCATCAGTAACGACGACGGCATCCAGGCAGCGGGCCTCAGGGCGCTGTGCGAAGCCATGCTCCCCCTTGGGGAGGTGGTGGTGATGGCGCCGGAAGTGGAGCGGAGCGCGGCGGGGCATGCCATCACCCTTTCAGACCCCCTGCGCGTAAATGAGGTGGACCTGGGCTTGCCGGGGGTCACTGCCCATGCCTGCTCGGGAACCCCTGCAGACTGCGTGAAACTGGCGACTCTAGCCGTGCTGGACCGGCCACCGAGTCTGGTGGTCTCCGGCATCAACCATGGGAGCAACACGGGGATCAACGTGATCTACTCCGGTACGGTTTCTGCGGCCACTGAAGGCACCATCCTGGGCATACCCAGCGCCGCCTTTTCCGTGGACTGCTGGGATTGCCACGATTTTGGCCCCTCAATGGCCGTGGCTCAGCAGGTCGTCACCAACATACTGGAGCATGGTCTCCCAGCGGGCACGCTGCTCAACGTCAACATTCCCGACCAGCCACTGGACCAGTTTCCAGCTGGCGTTCTGGAGGGGCGGGGTTATGTGCTCACCGTGCATGGGAAATCGGACTGGCAGGACCGCTTCGACCGCAGGGTTGATCCCCACAATCGGGTTTACTATTGGCTGGCCGGGCGCAAGCGCGAGCGCAAGGAAGCTGCCAACACCGATGAGGCGACGCTGAAAGCCGGCAAGGTGAGTATCACCCCCCTGCACTACGATTTGACCCACCAGCAGTCCCTGCAAGGACTGAGCGGCTGGCCGCTGTTTCAAACGCCATGAAACACCGCCAAACCGTCGCCATCCTGGACTTCGGATCGCAATACACCCAGCTCATAGCCCGCCGGGTGCGCGAGCACCACGTTTACTCGGAACTCCTGCCCTTTGATACGCCGGCCGATGCGCTGGCTGCAGACCACTTTGCCGCGGTGATTCTGTCAGGGGGGCCGGCCAGCGTTTTCGGCGCGGACGCGCCCCAGCTCGACCCGGCCATTCTGGCGCTCGGTAAGCCCATCCTGGGCATTTGCTACGGTCTGCAGCTGCTCCTCCACGCCACCGGCGGCAAGGTGAGTTCCAACGGTCAGGGCGAGTATGGGCCGGCAGTGCTGGAAATCGCCGATTCGGGCGACCTGTTCAAGGGACTTCCAAAGCGTTCAGCGGTATGGATGAGCCACGGCGACAGGGTGGAGGAGCTCCCGGCAGACTGGGAGGTGCTGGGGCGTTCGGACGGCGGCGTGATCGCGGCGGTGCGGCACCGCTCGAGGCCCTATTTCGGCACCCAGTTTCATCCTGAGGTGCAGCATACGCCTGAAGGCAGCACCATGCTGGCCAATTTCCTCTTTGGCATCGCGGGCTGCCGAGCCGATTGGACTGCCACCCAGCAGCTGGACTCCCTGTCCGAGGAAATCCGATCCAGGGTGGGCTCGGAAAAGGTGCTGTGTGGCATGTCGGGAGGTGTCGACAGTTCCGTCGTGGGTACGCTGCTGACCCGTATTCTGGGCACGCAGGCGGTGTGCGTACTGATCGACCACGGCCTTTTGCGGAAGAACGAATCGGAGGAGGTGGTCTCGTCGCTGGAGACCGGGCTGGGACTCCATATCCACCGCTCAGACCACAGCGCGCGATTCCTGGAGGCATTGAAGGGGGTGACCGAGCCCGAAGAGAAACGCAAGCTCATTGGCCGTGAGTTCATCCGGGCATTCGAGGAGGTGGCCCGACGAGAGGGACCGATTCGCTTCCTGGCCCAGGGGACGCTGTATCCCGATGTCATCGAGTCGGGCGCTGGCGGGAGCGAGGCCCGGACCATCAAGTCCCATCATAACGTGGGCGGTCTGCCAGCAGACCTCGGTTTCGAACTGTTGGAACCGCTGCGTGAGCTCTTCAAGGATGAGGTCAGGCAGCTGGGCCGGGAACTGGGCATTCCCGAAGAGCTGCTCATGCGACACCCCTTTCCCGGGCCGGGATTGGCGGTGCGTATCATCGGGGAAGTGACGGCCGAGCGCCTGGCGATTCTGCGGGCGGCTGATTCGATCTATCTTGACATCCTCAAGGAGACGGGCGAGTACGAGCGCATCTGGCAGGCTTTTGCCGTGCTGGTGCCGGTGAAGACCGTCGGCGTGATGGGCGACCAGCGTACGTACGATTACCTGCTTGCGCTGCGGGCGGTGACCAGTGCCGACGGCATGACCGCCGACTGGTACCCCATGCCGGCAGACGTCCTGGCCCGCTGCTCCAGCCGTATTATCAACCAGGTGCAGGGCATCAACCGGGTGGTCTACGACATCAGTAGCAAGCCTCCCAGCACCATTGAGTGGGAGTGAGAGCAGATGTGTGGTATCGTAGGCTATAACGGTTACCGCCCGGCCAGCGAAGTGCTGATGGACGGCCTGCACCGACTGGAATACCGGGGCTACGACTCGGCGGGTGTCACGGTCTACCAGGACGGTGGGCTGCAGACATTCAAGCGGCGGGGGAAAGTGGCCGACCTGCAGGCTGCCATGCCGGATAATCTCACCGGAACCATGGGCATGGGACATACCCGCTGGGCCACCCACGGCGAGCCCAGCGACCGCAATGCCCATCCGCATTTCGACAGCACCGGAAAAATTGGGCTGGTGCATAACGGCATCATCGAGAATCACGGCGCCCTCAGGAAGTTTCTGGAGGGTGAGGGTGCGGTGTTCACCAGCGACACCGATTCTGAGGTGCTGGCGGCCTACATCGGCCATGTCTATGGGCAGTCCGGTCTCTCCTTCAGCGAGGCGGTGCGGCTGGCGCTCACCAACGTGGTAGGTGCGTATGGGATCGTCGTCATGAGCCGCGATGATCCCGACATTCTGGTAGCTGCGCGGCTGGGCAGCCCCCTGGTACTGGGCATCGGCGAGGGCGAGATGCTCATCGCGTCGGATGCCACCCCCATTGTGCCCTACACGCGGAACGTGGTCTACTTGGCTGATGACGAGTTGGCCGTGGTGACCGCCAGCGACTATCAAGTGGTGAGCATCCACACCAATGAGCCGGTGCAAAAGTCCGAGCAACAGGTCGACCTGACGCTGGAGCAGCTTGAAAAAGGGGGCCAGCCCCACTTCATGTTGAAGGAAATCCTGGAGCAGCACAGCACCATCCCCGATGCTCTGCGGGGCCGGGTGGACTATTCCGGTGGACAGATCAAGCTGGGCGGCCTGCAGGATTGGGAGGGTCGGTTGCTGGATACAGACCTGATCCACCTGACGGCGTGCGGCACCAGCTGGCACGCCGCCCTCATCGGCGGCTATCTACTGGAGGAGCTCGTGGGCATCCCTACGAAAGTTGAGTATGCCAGTGAGTTCCGCTACCGCCCGTCAGTACTCACCCCGGCATCTACCGTGATAGCCCTCAGCCAGTCGGGGGAGACGGCCGACACCCTGGCTGCCATCAGCAGGGCGAAGGAGGCCGGCGCTCTGACACTGGGGATCGTCAATGCGGTAGGCAGCAGTATCGCCCGGGAGACCGACTGCGGCGTGTTTATCCATGCCGGGCCGGAGATCGGCGTGGCCTCCACCAAGGCCTTCACTTCGCAGTTGACCGTACTCATGCTCATTGCCCTGCTGCTGGCACAGAAGGCGGGCAAAGCGCCCCGGCGCGTCGCGGCCATCATCGAGGCGCTGGCCGGAATTCAGGAGCTGGTGAAACAGGTCCTGGCTACTTCGGATGACATATTGAGTCTGGCGCGGGAATACCAGACCAGCGATAATTTTCTCTATTTGGGGCGTGGCCTTCAGTTTCCCATTGCCCTGGAGGGGGCCCTAAAACTCAAGGAGATCTCTTACATCCACGCCGAAGGCTACCCGGCCGCGGAGATGAAGCACGGCCCCATCGCCCTGATCGACGAAAATATGCCGGTGGTGGTCATGGCGCTCCAGGACAGCACCTACCGGAAAGTCCTGTCCAATATCCAGGAGATCAAGGCGCGGCGCGGCAGGGTCATTGCCGTGGTGAACGAATTGGATGACGAACTGGAACGGCTCGCCGACCACGTTATTCAGCTGCCGCGCACCCATGAACTGCTATCACCCCTGCTCACGGTGCTCCCCCTGCAGCTGCTGGCATACCACATCGCCGTTCTGCGCGGCTGCGATGTTGATCAGCCCAGAAATCTGGCCAAAAGCGTCACTGTGGAATAGCAATCGCTGAGCAAACCATACGGCCTGCATCCCAGGCAACCGCGGATACCTGGATCAGGCTGACGCCTCATTTTGGTTCGGCATCCGTGGAGGCGCTACTCAGCCTGAGGAACGATCTTGAGGTTCAGGTCCCGCCGGATCAGCTGCGAATGAAGCGGGCCCACGTGCTGGGGCTTGCTCCGAGCCGCTTAGCGGTACCCCAGCAGGTCCACGGCGCAAAAGTTGCGGAGGCGAGAGGGGGCCATGCCCATACGACCACCGATGGCCTGTTCACCAACGACCCCCTCGTTGTCCTGACCCTGCGGGTGGCCGATTGCGCACCGGTGTACATCTACCATGCGCCCAGTGGCTATCGGGGGCTGGTGCACGCGGGCTGGCGCGGGATGGCGGCGGGCGTGCTGGCGGCAGGCGTGGGGTTGCTGGAAGCCCGGGGCATAGCCCCGGAGGAGCTGCAAACGGTGGTGGGTCCCACGATTGAAATGGGCTGCTATGAGGTTGGCGCGGAAGTGGTGCAGCTCTTCCCCGGGGAAGTGTGGCGACAGACCGGCCGTGGGCGCTACCAGCTCGATCTTGTTGCGGCGGTGTGCCACCAGCTGGCTGAGGCGGGTATCCCGGCGGCGAATATCGCCAGTGTCGATGTGTGCACGCGGTGCGATCCGCACTGCCACAGCTACCGCCGGGATGGTACCGCGGCGGGACGCATGGTGGCTTTTTTCTACTCATCGACCTGAGGTGAGACCACGGATCGTCTGACGGCGCTGCTGCTGGGGATCATCCAGGGCGCCACCGAATTTCTCCCGGTGAGCAGCTCGGCCCACCTGGTGATCGCGCGCAACCTTCTGCAGCTGCCCTCCACCGGTCTGCAGCTGGAAATCACTCTCCACCTGGGTACACTGGTAAGCGTGCTGGTGTACTTCCGCCACGATCTGCTCCGTTGGTTGGGGGGCTTCTACCTGCGCAGTGCTGCGGGCGCCGAGGCCCGCCGTGAGATGGGGCAAATTGCCCTGGCCACCGTACCCGCCGTGGTCGTTGCGCTGGCATTGGGAGGTAAGATCGTGGCCGCCTTTGACGCCGTGGCCTTCACCGGGGTCATGCTGCTGGTCACCACTGCCGTGCTGGCCTCCACCCGCTGGGCAGCTGGGACTGAGCACAGGGAATTGAGTTCGGCGTCAGCGCTGATCATCGGTATGCTGCAGGCGCTGGCCATCCTGCCCGGTATCTCGCGGTCGGGGATCACCATTGCGGCCGGACTGTGGTTGGGACTCGGGGGCCGCCGAGCAGCACGCTTTTCGTTTCTCATGTCGATCCCCGCCATCCTGGGTGCCGGGGTCTACCGGCTGCTGGATCTGGCGGGCACCCCACCACAAAATGTGCCGCAACTCTGGCTGGGCTTCCTGGCATCAGCGGCTGTGGGTTACGGTATGATTGCCTGGATGATGCGGCTCCTGCAACGGAAACAACTACACCTTTTTTCCGGCTATACCTTCCTTGCGGGTATCGTGGTTATTTTCTGGCTGTAATCCACTACCATCGGGATAGGATTTCGGGTCCCGGCAGAGCAGGTCACGTGCGGGTCACCATCCAACCTGGGGAGCATCGTCAATGAGTTCAGTTGCCATCGGATTTATTGTCTACCTGCTGATCATATTTACGGTGGGCGTACTCACGGCCAGGCTGAACAAATCACTGCCTGACTATCTCCTGGCCGGTCGGCGTCTAGGCCCCTGGGTAGTAGCCTTTTCCGAACGTGCGTCTGCCGAGAGCGGCTGGATGCTGTTGGGCCTCACCGGCCTCGCCTACGCCTCCGGTCTGGGCGACCCTTCAGGGACCCGACTCGAACCTGCGCTGTGGACCGGGCTGGGCGGCGTTGCCGGGGTCATCGCGGCCTGGTTCCTGGTGGCCAAGCGGCTCAGGCAAGAGAGTGAGCGTCTGGGAGCACTGACCATTCCGCGCTTTTTTGAACTCCGGTTCCGCGGACAGGACACCACGATGCGTTTCGCGGCCACCGGCATCATCGCGTTTTGCTTCGCATTTTACATCGCAGCTCAGTTTGACGCGGCCGGTAAGTCGCTGGAGCAGACCCTTGGCTGGGGCCATTTCACAGGCGTCATCGCGGCGGCGCTTATTATTGTATTTTACACCGCTATGGGTGGGTTTTTTGCCGTAGCCTGGACCGACTTTTTCCAAGGGTGGATCATGATTGGAACGCTTGTGCTGCTGCCACTGGTGACCGTGGCCGAACTGGGGGGCTGGGGGGTGCTGGCGGACAAGCTTACGGCCATCAACCCCCAACTGCTCACGCCCAGCGCCGGGCGGACCGGATGGACCCTTACGGCGGGCATTTTGGGCGGCTTTGGCGTTGGGCTAGGGTACCTGGGGCAACCGCATCTCATGGCCCGCTATATGAGCATCCGCTCAACCGACGATATTGCTACGGCGCGGCGCGTGGCCATCGTCTGGTCAATATTTTCCTACGGCGGCGCCGTGCTCATGGGCCTGGCCGCGCTGGCCTATTTTGGGGTTGGTCACTTTGACGACCCTGAAATGATGATGCCGGCTCTGGCCATAAGCCTGCTGCCGGCGTGGCTGGTTGGTATCATCATTTCCGGCGCCCTGGCCGCCATGATGTCCACCGCCGACTCCCAGCTGCTGGTGACGACCTCGGCCGTAGCGGAAGACGTGTACCACGCATCGCTGAATCCCAATGCCGACCAGAAGCAGCTGATGCTTGTTTCCCGGGTTGCCACCATCATTCTTGGGCTGCTCGCCATCGCCCTGTCGCAGCTGCCTCAGTCCATATTCCGCAAGGTGCTGTTTGCCTGGGCCGGCCTGGGGGCGGCATTTGGCCCTGCGATGGTTCTCAGCCTGTGGTGGCCCGGGACCACCCGCAACGGAGTCCTGGCGGGCATGCTCACCGGATTCTTTACGGTCATCATCTGGGACAACAGCGCCTGGGGCAGCAGGCTCTACTCCCTGGTACCGGGGTTTCTGGTTGCGCTGGTAGTCAATGTGGTGGTCAGTTTGCTTGAACGTGGCAAGCCGGCTTCCATCGGCGTTGTCCCGACGGAGTAGGGCGTGGTGACTTACGAGGACAGCGTGCGCAAGGTGCAGGCCGGCGAGATTGAGCCGGCCTACCTGCTGGCAGGCAGCGATGCATTCTTACAGGAATTCTTTATCGACGCGGTGGTGGAGGGTTTCCTGCCCGCCGGTGCAAGGAAGCGGGTGTTCTCCCTGAACGATGACGGTCCCGAGGCGGTCCTGGCCGATCTGAGCGCCTATAGCCTGTTCCAGGAGCGGCAGGTCCTGGTAGTTCGCAATACGAGCCAGATCGCCGGGAAGGCCCGGGAGGAGCTGCTGACCTATGTCAAAAGCCCGCACCCGGACAAATGTCTCCTGCTGGTGAAGGAAGAGCACCAGTCAGCCAAGGGTTTGCAGAAGGCCTTGTCCAAACTCATCCCCATCGTGGACACGCGGCCTCCCTTCCCGGAAAAATTGCGCTCCTGGGCCAACTATTATGCCAAATCAAAGGGTATGCAGCTGCAACCGGAAGCCTTGGACCTGCTCGTCGAACTGGTCGGAGACTCAGCGGGGCATGTGGTCAGCGAGTTGGAGAAAATCTTCAGCCAATTGGATGCGGGCGGGGAGGTAACGGTGGAGCTGGTCGAGGCGCAGGTGGCGCCGGACAAGGCCGCGCAGCTCTGGCACCTGCAAATGGCTGTGAGCAGGCGGGAAATGGAACCCTCTCTGCGCCTGCTGGTCGCCCTGCTGGAGCATGGTGCCCAACCTGCTGGGATCGTCAGCTCCCTGGCGACCCTCTTCGGGCAGTTGCTCTTCATGCAGTCAGCTACCACGGCCGAGGGCAGCTACACCGGGTTGAACAAGCCCGTGACGGCGGGGCTGCCTCACATGGGCAAGCTGTACCGGCCTGAGGATACCGCCCTGGTGATGCGACGTCTCCTGGCGGTTGACGCCCGTCTGAAGTCGGTGAGCGTGGAGTCGGGTCCTGTGCTGGTCGCCCTGGTAGCGGCCATCTGCGGAGAGACGGGCTAGTGGCGCACCAGTTTAATGACGAGGAACTGATGGCCCAGTTCCAGGACGGCAATGAGAGTGCCTACCTGGAAATCGTTGCCCGCTTCAAGGACCGGCTATTCACCTTTATTTACCGGTTTGTGGGCGATTCAGCCATGGCGGAGGATCTGGTACAGGACACGCTGGTGAAGGTCTATACTCACCGGCACGCCTACCGCGAGATCGCGAAGTTTTCCACGTGGATCTACACCATTGCCGGTAACCTTGCGCGCACGGAATTGCGCAAGCGCAAGCGCAGGGCCACCTTCAGCATGAGTACCCTGGGATTTGGTGAGCGGGAGCTGGATTTGCCCTCGGGAGACCCTGCTCCCAGTGCCGTGGTGGAGGGGCGGCAGTCTGAGCAGCAGATTCGCCGCGCTCTGGCCAAACTACCACTGCACTTTCGCACCGTTATTATTTTGAGAGATGTGCAGGAACTTTCCTACGAAGAGATCAGTAAAATTATGAAGATTCCACTTGGTACCGTGAAATCCAGGGTCAACCGGGCCCGCTTGAGACTTCAGGGAATGCTGTCAAACCTTAAATCGGAAGGGGATTCACGCTGAATGAATTGCGCCCAGCTTCGCGTTAAAATATCACCATATCTCGATGCTGAACTGTCATACGCAGAGTTGACGGCATTCAAGGGGCATCTGGCCGGGTGTAGCGATTGCACCGAGCTGGTGACCGAAATGACCGGCATCAAGATCGCACTCCTTGACAGCATTCATGCCTCCCTCCCGCCGGACTTTGTGACCCGTCTCCAACACCGGGTGCGGGCCGAGGGCAACCGGGCGGAATCAATGTGGCGCAAGCTGACGGAGCCCCGAATTCGGGGCTTTTCGCCTCTGTCTGTGAGCGGACTGGCGGCCGCGGGTGTGGCACTGGCAATCATCGCTGTCAGCCTGTTCACGGTGGAATCGGCGCCCATTGTTGCTCCCCCCACAAGTTCGGCTCAGCATGCAACCCCTCCCCTGATTGTCCCCACTCGCCCCACTTCAACCCAACCAACGACACCCTTTCTTACAACCGCTCCGGGGGACTCGTCTACATTCCTGCGCGATAGTTCCAGGCGCGATTTTTCGCGCCAGATCAAATACGTCAATACAGGCGATCGACGCTAGCCAAATAGTGCTTATCTAATCCTGATTCGTCTCCTTAAATTTGCTGCTCTAAATAACTAACGGACTGCTCGTTGTCCGCCCGTGGAGAGATCGGCCTCTCTCGCTGCCACACAGTGCGGCCAATAACACCCGGTACCATAGACATTTTCGTCCCTTGATAGCTGCCGCCCATCCCAATCGACATAACGGGAATTACACAATCAATGATTCCCTGAGTACTCTATTCGCGCTGTTGTCGAATGCATTGCCCGGGTGTCGGGCAGGGATCTACCTCAAGCGTGCCAATAAGGGCGGCTTTATCCTCACAGGTAGCAATAGCAGCGGGCATAAGTTTCTCAAGTCTGTGCCGGCGGCAACTGTAAGCGCATTGCCCGCCGCCGGCGGTTCCAAGCGAGCAACGCACGCATTGAGTCTACCCAATCAGCAGGCAGCAAAATGGATGACCAAGGGGGGGCTACGAGCCGGAGCCTCCGTGCGGGCCCAGCCACTGTACTCGAGCGGCAGGCTGGCTGGACTGCTCATCCTCGAGCTGCCCAGGGGTTCAGATCGGCACAAGCAAGCCGAAACGATGCTTGACCTTGCCGCCAGAATAATTCAGCATGACCTTATTCTGAACTCGGAGTTGGAATTGGCGCAGGCCGAAAACGCTTTCCTCTCCGACCTGATGAGCGGCGCCGGTTCCATTGACATAACTTCCACAACGGAAGCCTTGGTCAGTATCCTGATACGCGAAATAAGGGGCATTTTGAGATTTGATCGACTCACAATATGTGTACAGCCTTCCGATTCGGCGGATAGCCTGAAGATTGGATGGACGGAAGGATTAAAGGAGGGCTACGAAGCCGGATTTGCATTTTCATTGGCCGGCGTGGTACATGGAAAAATTTTCAGGTCAGCAAAAGCCATCATGACGGGAGATCTGCAAAAGTCAGGGTTTAAGGGGCGCTACGTCAGAGGAGATATTGCCAAGAGTGTCCTCAAATCATTTATTGGTGTGCCCATCATGGAGGCTGGCAGCCCTAAGGGAACGCTGGCCCTGGAAAGCAGGCCGTCCGACGATTATCAGCCTCAGGACGTGGAGCTCTTGAAGGCCACAGCCCAGGTCTACGGCACTGCTTTGATCTGGTGCCAGAAGTACCAGGAAGTGCATTCGATGGCCACCATAGATGGCTTGACCCAACTGCTGAATCGCCGCTCATTCCTTGAGCGCATGGCCGAGGAGCTGGAGCGGGCATCCCGTTATGGTGAAACGATGACCTTCCTGATGCTCGATCTGGACCAGTTCAAGAGCGTCAATGACACCCACGGCCATCTTTTCGGCGATTACGTCCTGTTTCAGACGGCCCAGCTGGTACGAACCTGCATTCGTAAGGCCGATGTGGCTGGTCGTTACGGCGGTGAGGAATATACCGTGATTATCATTAATGCCACCGCCGAAACCAGTCTTTCTACTATGCAGCGGATCAGGAATTCCATCGCGGATTTTAAGTTTCGCGAGGGTAATATAGAGGCTAGAGTTACCGTCAGTATTGGGGTGGCCGAGTATCCAAGAGATGGCCAGGACGTTAAGTCACTTATCCGGTGCGCGGACGAAGCCATGTACCGAGTTAAGCGGCACGGGGGTAACGCAGTCTTATCTTATTCCGCGGCGGACAGCGGCGCAAAATCGGAGGGAAAATAGTCATGGCCAAGGCCCCGAAATCATTTGCCGACAAAGCCAAAAAAGAGGAAAGCAAGAAAGCCGCCCAACGGCAGGTGAGGGTCATCCGAAGTATCAAGGACCCGGCCAAGGGCACCGTGCGATTTCTTGACGGCATGGTTGCCGTGCCGGGCGATGCAGACCTGGATGCTCACCTGCTCAAGTTCGTAGAGAAGGCTAAGTAGGGCCGTTTTTGGGCCTACTGCGTCCGTCATCCAGGCGGACCGCTTGCGGCCGACACCCTATTGATGCTTACTGGGCCAGATGTCACCGGGCCCACCTTTGTCCGGCTGGCCTGATGTGCTGAAGGGGCTTGCGCCGGCTGCCCCAGAGCTGCAGCCCTGACATGATGACCTATTACTGTTGCTCCTGTCTGATTATGTGTAATTTGCCCCGCCGAAATAATGTGCCCTTGAGCGCGATAGGAATCCCAAATGGCCCATAGCTTTCTCTTTACCTCTGAATCCGTTACTGAAGGTCATCCCGACAAAGTGTGCGATCAGATATCGGACGCCATCCTCGATAGCATCCTGGCAAAAGATCGGCAGTGCCGTGTAGCGTGTGAAACATTGGCCACCACCGGTCTGATTCTTGTCTCGGGCGAAATCACCACCACGACGTATGTGGACATACCAAGTATTGTTCGCCAAACCCTCACGGACATCGGCTATACTCGAGGCTCCTACGGCATCAGCGCTACCAAGGCCGCCGTGCTTATCAGTATTGACGAGCAGAGCCCCGAAATAGCGCAAGGCGTGGATGAGTCGGGCGACCACGAACAGGGCGCCGGCGATCAGGGCCTCATGTTCGGCTTCGCCTGTGATGAGACCAGCGAACTCATGCCCTTGCCCATCCAGCTGGCACAGCGTATCACCCGCCGGCTGGCGGAATTGCGCAAATCAGAGGCGTTGCCCTGGCTGCGGCCTGATGGAAAATCGCAGGTGACGGTCGAGTACGATGGTTTCAAACCGGTGAAAGTAAGCAAGGTGGTGGTGGCCACCCAGCACGATGACATGACGGATGCCTATCCGGATCTGGCCGCAGAACATCTGTTCATTACCAAGGAAGTGATAGAACACGTCGTTCTCCCGGTACTTGTAGACAGCGGCGTGCCTTTTGAGGAGCAGTTCATTATTAACGGTACCGGGCGCTTTGTCTTTGGAGGACCACACGCGGATACGGGCCTGACAGGCCGCAAAATAATTGTAGATACCTACGGTGGCTACGCGCGGCACGGAGGCGGAGCATTTTCCGGCAAGGACCCCTCCAAGGTGGACCGCTCCGCGACCTATATGGCGCGGTACATCGCCAAGAACATGGTGAGTGCTGGTCTGGCACAGCGGGCCGAGGTGCAACTGGCTTACAGCATCGGCGTGGCCGAGCCTATTTCTGTCAGCGTCAATTCTTTCGGTACGGGCGCCTTGGATGACGGCAGACTTGCCCAGATCATCAAAGATGAGTTTCCCCTCAAGCCGAAGGAAATAATCCGGCATCTGGATCTGCTTCAACCCATTTACCGGCAGACCGCCGCCTACGGGCATTTCGGCAGGGAAGAGCCGGGCTTCACCTGGGAGCGCCTCGATAAGACCGAGGAATTGGCCGGGTACCTGAAATAGCGCTCCTCCGACCCCCAGCGGTCCTGCCGCACGAAATCATTTGGATTCCGGGTTATCCTGCCTAGATTTCCCCGACTGTAAGCCTAACCACCCAAGGAATCGTGTCCAGGACAATAGCATCCCCCGCGGCGCACCGCCGATACCTATGGCCCAGCGCTGGCGGGCGAGCGTTGCAGGCTACATTTGCGGTGGCCGCTGTAGCCCTGCTGGGCGCCTGTGATTTTCAGCTGCCGACGAAGTTTGAGCTGCCCAGATGGGATGTTTCACTGACGCTGCCGCTGATCAACCGGACTTATAGCCTGGAAACGCTCGCAGACAATGACACGACCATTTCCCAGGATACCACCACGAAGGAGATTCAGATCGAGTTTACCGGTGCGCTGGATACTACCCGGATCGACTCCAGCCTTCTGGAAATTGCGCTCCCGGCCTCGGCGACCTCGCAGACCATATCCCAGACTGTCGACGGTGTCAATGCCAGCGATTTCTTTTCCCCAGTGGAGGAAAGTTTCCAGATTGTCATCGCGCTGGACTCAATTTTGCGGGCCGCGAACCTGCCGGCGTTTGATGCGGTATCTTTTCCTTCGCCATTTGATGTTCCTATCCCACAGGATGACTGGAACAATTGGGTAGCTTCCGAAGCCATCAGCCAGAGCGCAGGCCCCGTCCAGATCATCGATACCGCAACCGCCTTCCAGTCTATTTCCTTCATCGAGCGCATGCGCTACCTACGCCTGGGGTCGACCTCATTTTCAAGCAAATTCGTCACCAGCATCGAAAACGACGGTTTCCCCACCAGCATTGATTCCGTCGACCTGAGCATGGCTTCCGGTAGTCTGCTTTCGGTGTCTCACCAGAGCAACAGCGTACTGAAGAACACGACCTACGCGGATTCCACTGACCTCGCCAGCGCCCGGTTAGGGGCCGATATCAGTTTCGGGGTGAGCATGCAATTTCCTCAGGCGGGAGCGGATGTGATTATTTCCGCCGGCGATTCGGCTAAGATAATCATCGACATTGTTGTCAGCGTCGGTACGGTGGACAGCCTGGCCGTCACCACGGCCCAGACCTCGGTCCTTCAGGACCCGCCTAATCCGGTGGAACTGCCCGGTGAGGTTGCGATTCTCAGCGGCGTGCTCCGCTCGGGAGTAGTCTCACCGATAAACGAGGTGGCTCTCACCGGGCTCAGCAACACCCTGCCGTTTGACCTCCTATTCAGCCTGACCTTCCCCAATTTTGCCTCCACGGCCCAGCTCAGCGACAGTTTGACGTTTGGTCCTTTCGTCCTTTCCGACGGTGATGCCCCGGTGAACGACACCAAAATGCTGGGGGGCTTCACTTTCCACAACCCGGCCGGAAGCGGCGCCATCGACGCATTCGAGTTTATTGTGCTGGCCGAGGTGGTGGCCGCGGATATCGCTATACCCCTCGACGGATCGGCACTGGGTACCTTTCAGCTGGGCATTGAGTTCGGGGACGCCGCCCCGGCAGATGGCCAGGGCGACCTGCATTTTGCCAGCATCGAGGGGAATTTCCAGATATCATTCCCCGCGGTGAGCACCACCATAGAGAATATCCCTGCCGGATTCGTCGGCTTCAAATTTGGGCGAATCAGTCTCAGCATGTTGCTGCGCAACCAGATCGATCTGCCGGTGGAACTCGATCTGCGGCTGGTGGGCCGGAGCCTCGAAGGTGATAGCGTATCGGTGCCCATCAAGGCCCCGATCAACTATCCCAGCAAACCGAATGCGCCATCGGATAATGGTGACACCACCTCCACACTCATCATTCTGGATGGCACGTCCGTGCGCACCTACTGGCTGCCGGAGGGTGAAACGCACCCAAGTATGGCGTGGGATAGTGTAATCAGTCCCAACTCCGATGGCAGCATTGTCGATGTGTTGAACTTGCCTCCCGATATTATTGAGGTGGGTGGGGCGGCCACGGTCCGGGGCCAAGGTGTGGTGGAAGCGGGCAAGGGCATCTGGGGCGAGTTTGGTTTGATCGCTCCCTTCGCCTTTATCATCCCCCAGGACATCTCGTTCCTCCCGACGGAACCCACGCCCCTGGAGCCCATGGATGAAGCCACCCGGGAGCAGATCAAGACGGCCCTGATTTCGGCCACCCTCACCTCCCGGGTGACAACCAACTTCCCCCTGGGGGGGAAAATTTCCATGCTGGCCTCGGACAGCACCCTGTTCCCCCTGGCCCTGGACTTCCTCGATGACCTTGCCGCCGAAATACCTACTATGGCCCGCACCGGTGATTCAACCATTTACAGCACCATTTCGGCCGTCCTGGCAGCAGATTCCATCCTGAACGTGAATGAAATCGTATTTTACCCGGAATCACCCGTTGCGGGCGCGACGCTGGATCCCGTGGAAACGGTGGCCAAGAGGGTTGAGTTTATATCAACGCTGGGGGACACTTTCTGGGTGGGCCGCCTGTTCGACATGGAGCTGCCGCCGCCCAAAGCAGTCAACGAATTGGGATGGGTGACCACGCCGGGCGACACGACCCAGGTGATTGCCCTGGACGCCGAGCGGGTGGGCTGGCTGGCCTCGGATAGCAGAGTATTTCTAAAAACGTTTATCACTCTCTACGGCACGGACGGTGTCAGGACGATTCGGTCCACCGACTGGATTCAATTTTCGGCCTTCATCGGCTTCAATCTTACCAGCGACATATTTTCCATTGAGGAGGCGGATACCGCCGTTGTCGGAGTCACCACTCAAAACGATACCTCCGTGGCCGTTGACGGCATCGTGGTCATTGATCTGGGGGCGATTTTCTCAAATCCTGATGATCCCGCTTTTGATATTACCGATCCCGGGCTTGGCCTGTCTGCAACCAGCAGCCATACCGGCGTTGCATCGGTGGGAAGGATTTACTTTTTTGAGGATGACTCGTTGGAGATTAAGACTAAGCTGCTGGAGGTGCACGGTGATACCCTGGGGACAGCCCGGATAACCGTTATGCTCGATGACCAGAAGACGGCGCCCGTGTCCACCTCGTTCCTGGTCAAGGTGACGGCTGCTCCCATGGGGCGCGTGGCTGTCAGGCCAGCGAGCAGGGGGAAGCCAGGACCGGTCGAGAAACGGCGGTGGGGCGCGAAGGCCGAGAGGGTGCGCAAATGATGCGGGCGGCGCTGCGGGTTGAGGGGTGGCCTAGGGGCCTGCTGATCGTTCTCTGCCTGGGACGGCTCTGGGCCCAGGGGCCGGCCCCTGATCCGCGGACGGTAGCCCTGGCCGGGGCCATCACCAGTCTGTCCGAGGGGATTCACGCCGTAGGTTTTAATCCTGCCCGGTTGGCCTATTCCTCGAAGGACCTCAGCATCAGTCTGGCCGGGCTAACCATTGGGCTGGAAAACAATCTGCTTTCACTAGAAAACTACAACCTCGTCAACGGGGCGGACTTTATCGATTCGACTTCAGCTAGATTCCTCAATAAGCAGGAGTTTCTGGATGGCCTGCCGTCCGATGGCCTGCGCCTCAAGACGAGCCTCCACATGCCCCTGCCCGGCCTTAACTGGGCCCGGGGAACCACCGCTTTTTCCAGCGACCTGATCATTTACGGCAACCTGGGCCTGCCCAAGGCTCTGTTCCAGCTGCTGATGGAGGGTAACCCGGTTGGGCAGGAACTGGACCTAAGTCTCGACGAAGAAATAATTGGCGTGGGTGAATGGGGCTTCAGCTTCGCCGTTCCCACCGGAAAAATGGCCTTCGGCGTCACGCTGAAATACCTTCAAGGGCTGTTTTACGTCGGCATGGACCCCGATATCAGCTCGGGAGATTTCCGCACCGACACCAGCGGTTTCAGCGGCGAGGGACGTTACCTGCTCAGGCGTGCCGTGGGGGGCGGGGGATTCGGTCTCGATATCGGCTTTGCCACAGAAGAGTCCAACGGCTACAGTCTGGGCATAGCACTCATCAACGCCATTGGTTCCATCCGCTGGCAAGGGCCCTCCATTACCAAGGATCTATTTGGCGATGCCCTACATGAAGCCCTGGGCTTCCGGCCAAATGAGTACCTGCTCTATACCTACCGCGTCAGAGACGTGACGGCAGATGCGTTTCTGCAGGGGACGGACCTGGATAGTCTGTTTGAGAACGATAGCTTTGGGGTTCTCGAGACGGAAACCGGCCTGGTGGCCTATGACAGTCTGGACTCATTGGCACTGGCCGCCTTTGTCCCCAAGCCCTTTGTCACCGACTACCCGGCGCTCTTGAGACTGGGGGTCTCCAAGCGGGTGGAGAACTTTGGCCTGATTTCGGCTGATCTGGTGACGGGCTTCCAGGACCGGCTGTGGTCATCCCGGGGATGGCAACTGGCGCTGGGTGCCGAAATCGACCGGTCGCCCCGATTTCCCCTCCGGATGGGAGCGCGCTTCAGCGGTGCAGGGGTGCAGCAGGTGGGGGTTGGGTTTGGCCTGCATACAGGCATCCTGCAGTTTGACTTCGCCCTGGCGTTGCATAACGGTTTGTGGATTCACACCACCAAGGGGGTCAGCCTGGCCTTTAGCCTTACTTTCGTGCGCTGAGCAGCACGAAGAACTTTGTCAGCTGCGCAGCCGCCGCAACAGAATAAATCCGAGCGCCAAAAACAGGATATTGGGCAGCCACACGGACGGGAGCGGCGCAAGGATGCCTTTGAAGCCCAGGGACTGACCCAGCTTGATGGCCACATAATAGCCGAAGATGACGAAGACGCTCATGCCGGCGCCGAACGCTAGGCTGGAGCGGGAGCGGCCCACGCTGAGGGGGAGCCCAAACAGCACCATGATGAAGCTGGTCATGGAGAAAGCCAGCTTAAAATGCAAGACGACTTCCCGCCTCGTGGGATCGTCACCACTGCGCTTGAGCTCCTCGATAAACTCTTTGAGCTCGCCGTAGCGCATCTCCTCCGGCGGCACCAGTTCCTTCATAATGTCAACCGGCTTGATGCCTAGGGCGAGCAGCGTATCGCGCTGGTAGTCGGTCCATATCGACGTGTCAGCCCCCGGCAGAAAGGACCGGATGCGGTAGTCGGTACCCCGCCATAGCTGGGCAGCCTCATCCCAGATCAACTGCTGGATATCCATGCGCCTGACCAACCTGCCCTGTTCAAACTGCTGCAGATACACTCCTTGAGCCCGCAGATTTCGGAAGTCAAACCGGTCAATGGCTATGTATCCCGCAGGCGGCCGTCGCTTGAAGAAGTTCTGCTTCTTGTCCTTGTGCTTGCGGCGATAATCCCGGGCCAGGTACTGCTTTTGGACGACAGATTTCCGGCGCAACGATTCCGACACAACCAAATCGTCGAAGAGGAACGATCCGGCACTGATCATCAACCCTGCCAGCAGTAGCGACGCACCGATCCTGCGGATACTTAGTCCTGCTGCCTTCATGGCGGTAATCTCGTTGCGCTTATTCAGCAAGCCCATTGAGAAGAAGGTGGCCAGCAGGGTGGCCATTGGCAGGGCGATACTGATAAACGAGGGGAGGGTATAAATGTAATAGGCGATCACGGCACTACGAGGCATCTTGGCATCAATAAACTTGTCCAGGTTTTCTACCACATCCACGACCAGGAAGATGGTGATAAAGGCGATGAGTGCGCCGAAGAGAATGCTCAGGAAGCGGCTGAGAACGTAGCGGTCGAGGAGTTTGAACATATTCCTAAAGGTAAACATAACCGGGGTACTGCATCACGCACCAATTCACCGCGCTTGAATGCTGTCTCTGGACAACCGTGTGGTTCCAGCGAGAGGTTCTTTGCATCGGGGGAATCGGCCTGATAAATTGCCCCTCATTATGTATCTAGCCAAATACTGGGTCTTCCCGCTACTTTTCGCCGGGTGCCTGTTGGCAGAGGAGGGCGATGGCCTTCCCGTTCAGGCGCCCCTCGTCGTCTTGCAGGGGGTGCCATTTGAAATGACCGTGGGCGGTCCAGCCGTGGATTCTGCGGCCATCTATTTGGAGGGCACTCTGCTTTATTCCGGTCCGGTGGCCCAGCGGGACGGTCAGAGTAGCGTACGTGATGTCGTCGTGGTGGGGCTGGGGAAGCGGCGGTTGGACGTCGTCACCTCCGCCGGAGAGGGTTCCGCCGAACTGCGGGTGCTACCCGGCTGGGTAAGCATCCTGCCGCCGCTGATGGCAATTGCCCTGGCGCTGATTACCAAGCAGGTGGTGCTCTCCCTGTTTTGCGGCGTCTGGTTGGGGGCGGCGATGACATTGGGGGGTTACAACCCCTTCTTTGGCTTCCTGCGCACAGCCGACACTTATCTGGTGCGAGCCCTCACTGACCGGGACCACATGCGCATTGTATTGTTCACCATGACTTTGGGTGGCATGGTGGGAATCATATCCCGCAGCGGTGGCACGCAGGGTATCGTTCAGGCGTTGGCCAAACATGCCAACAACCGCCGCACCGGCCAGCTGGCTACTTGGCTGATGGGCATGCTCATCTTTTTTGACGACTACTCCAACACTCTGCTGGTTGGCAACACCATGCGGCCCTTCACTGACAAGCTGAAAATCAGCCGGGAAAAGCTGGCCTACCTGGTGGATTCCACTGCCGCGCCCATCGCCAGCATCGCCCTGGCA
>JADFSS010000017.1 GCA_022560655.1 Candidatus Neomarinimicrobiota bacterium | reverse complement strand
GTGGGGACTGCGGGCATCGATGGCCTTCACGGTGTAGTGGACCACCGACTTGAAAAGGTTTTCGATATCCTTGATGAGTTGTGCGTTGTTGATGGCCACCGCTGCCTGGCTAGCAAGGGACCGCACCATGGCCTCAAACTTGACATCGAAGGGGATGCGCTCGCCCTCCGGCGAGAGGGCATTGATCAGCTGCAGGACCCCCAGCACCTTGTCGGTGTGATCGGTCATGGGAATGACCAGCATGGATTGGGTGCGGTAGCCGGTCATTTCATCGTACTTCTTGGGCCCGGTGAAGTCGAACCCCTCGGCCTCGTAGACATCGGGAATGTTCACCACCTCTTTGGTAAGGGCCACATAGGTCGACACATTGGCGTGGTTGGGATTACCGTCCACAATCAGGGGGACGGGAGGCACGGTGATCTTGATATCGGTGGTGCCGCCAGCGTAGTAGCCGGTGGATTCGGTCTGCATGATCTCGAAGGTGAGCACCTGTTTTTTATCGTTCACCCGGTAGAGGGTGCCGGCGTCACAGTGGGTAAAACCCCGGCCCTCGGTGACAATGGTCTCCAGCAGGCGGCCGAGGTTTTTTTCGCTGGAAAGGGCGATGCCGATCTGGTTGAGGCTCGCCATGTCCGCCTCCAGGGTGGCCAGGCGGGCCGCAAGATCAAGTGCGCCGCTGTCGGAAGATTGGGGATCGGAGGAGGCTGCCATGAGCAAGTAATATAGAGTACGCCTCAGCGGGTGTCAATGGAAATGGAGCTGCCGGGAGCGTAGGGGCGATTAGCGGTCAGCCGTCAGCGGTCCGACCGCCGTCCCGACAGGTCGGGACAAGTTTGGCTGGGTGACCCCCTCCCCCCTGTGCGTGGGCCACGTCCACAGACGGAAGAGGTGGCCCAAACATGGCCCAAACGTGACCCAAAAGTGACCCAAAATCGCCCGTGGCCCCCTCTCCCCCTGCCGGTGCCAACCTCACCGACGGAAAGGGTGGCCTCAACGTGACACCAACGTGACACCAAGACGGCCCTAAAATGGCCCCACTCCGCCATAACAGGTGAATAACAGGCGGGTCGGGGAGTTGGGTGACGCCCGGAGGGGAAAAGATTGAGGGGCTAACTACGGTGGAGGCAGAAGCATGGGCGTAGCAGCGCTACGCCCCTACAACCACCCACGAATCCGTTGGCCGACCCAGCGACCAGCCGACCATCGCCTCCCGATGGATCGGGACAAGTTCTGGGGGGGTGGAATGTCAAAGAGCGGGGAGGAAATGTAAGGGGTAGGACGGACGCGGGGAAGAGCGGGGATTGACGCGGGGTCAGGGCGAGGCGGGGTTTGGCCCGGTCCCCTGGCGGCCGCCGCCGTTGGCGGGGCAAAGCAGACTCCCCCGGTGAACGAACCCACCCCTGTATCCCCTCCCTTGAAAGGGAGGGGACTTCACGAAGTGAATAGGGTGGGTTCGTTCGAGTTCCCTATTGCATTCCCCCTGAGGGTTGTGATGAGGTGCGATCCAAGTTCTGTGCTTCGTTGGATTTGTCAGATGACGGAATTAGATTCCGCCACCGGTAGAGACAGGATATCAGGTTTGAATGGCCTAAAATGTTGCTTCATAAATGATCGTGATACCTCCGCGAGCTCATGACTAACGCCGCTCTTGAGAACCACCTTCGTCAGAAATTCGAGGCAGAGCTCCCAGCCCGGATCCGGCGAATAGGGGAACTCAATTATCAACCGATCATCGGAGGCCACTATTTTGCTCCCGCGTCCACACAGTGTCTAGAGCTATACCGAGATGGCTATATGCTTGGTTGTATCATGTGTTCCCAAGCACTCCTTGAGGCGATGCTGAAGTTCATGGCCAAACGAAACGGAATGGAGTACAAGAAAGATGCGGAAGATTTGATTCGAAGTTTTCGTGCCAAAAACATCCTTTCGAGTGAAGCACTCGACGCTGCGGAATTAGCATGGCGCCATCGTAACGATTTTCATCACCTTAATCCGGGAGTCACAACAATCGAACTCACTACAAAAGCAAGGATGTGCGTGGAAGCAACCTGTGCGGTTGAGGACGAAATTTTCGGGGCTACGTTTTCCAATGGGGCATTAGTTCCAAAGAAACCCATTTATTGGGACATCAAGCCGGATGGAACGGTTCCAGTATTTCTGCGCCAATTGGACGTATAATAACCGGTCGAAGCTAACGGTACTTTGCACCGCAGATTATGCCGAAGGCGCTAGGCAGGTGCTTGGCTCCATGGCGCCGGAGAACAGCTTTTTAGACGGATGAATAACCATATGTCAATCAATTTCGGATCGGTGAGGATTACTGACACCGGTGAATCTGAGATCATCGAACATGACGAGACATCCAAGCGGCGTTGGAGTTCCGGAGTCAGCCATACATATCTGATCACCTGCCTCCCAAATCTTGAGGCAAGGGTTGCCTACGTTGATTGGAAGAATGGTGATCGTGAGATACGAGGACTACCTGGCTCACGACCATCCAGGCTATTCACCCGGTTTGCCACGGGGAATAGAGTCTCCATTTCCAGCCATAATGGCTTCGAGTGGATGCAGCTTAGAGTTTCAAAAATCACTTCCAGACAACCTGAGAAAGTGTGGTCTAACCCTCGTAAGATAAGTGTCGAGCAACTCAATGATGCTTGTGGCTTCGACGTGGCTCTGGCCCTGAAAGAACTCGGAGCTGTGGGAGTAGATACTCGTGTAGCCCTGATCGGAACGAAGAATAAGAATCGAACAGACCTTTGCGTACTCTTTCAGAAGGATGAGATCTACATACCTTTAGCAGCTTTTGCATCGATTCGCGTGATCCCGATATCTCGCGAAGAGAAGTAATAGAAGTTCATGATATGCATCTGCCTAACCCCTCGCTGGAGCCGACCGCTTCGCTCGCCGCCGTCGCTCGCGCCGGCTGCGCCCAGCCCGTTAGGCCGTGTCCCCTTCGGCATCACCGGACGCGCCAGGCTCCGCGTAGAGCTTCAGGAGCCTTCCCCCGCCGCCTGCCGCCTCAGGAACAAGCCCGCCAATACCGCCGGCAGCAGCAGCAGGCCCATGACCAGGAATATGGCCGCCGTGTCCCAGCGGTCGGCGATGGTGCCGGCCAGTGTTGAGGCCAGGGAACCCACGCCAAATGAGAGTCCAATGAAAACGCCGAAAAGAGTGCCTCTCCGCCGGGGGTCGGAATAGTCGGAAACCAGCGCGTTGGCCACCGGCTGGTAGGAAAAGTTCACCACACTCCACAAAATAGCCACCCCCAGCATGGGATAAGGGGTGAGGGTGGACATCAGGTAGAGCAGCGGGATATTCAAGGCCACCACGAACAGTAGAATGCGGTTGCGGTCAAAGCGGTCGCCCAGCAGACCCCCCAGGAGCTGCCCCAGGATGCCGCTGGCCAGCACCAGGGCGGTGAGCAAGCCCCCCACCATGACCGGTGCCAGGCGGCCGGAGAAATGCTGTGAAAAATGCAGCGGCAGGAAGCTGAGCGTCCCCTGGCGCGCCAGCCCCATGAATATGCCGATGATATAGACACTGATTAGTGGCCCTATGCGCGTAGGTCTGGCGGCCTGCGATTCTGGCGCTGGGGCCTGCTGCCGGCCGCTATCTGTTGCCCGCCACAGATAGATTCCCGTCAGCACGGCCAAGCTACCGAACAGCACGTAGGGCGCCTGCCAGCCCAGCCAGCCCGCCAGTGCCCCGCCCCCCAGCGGCCCCAGCGCCAGCCCAAAACTCCCGGCTATGCCGTGGAGGCCCAGGTGGCGGCTGAGGCGGGGTGAGCTGTGGCTGATGAGCGTGAGGCCTGCCGGGTGATACAGGCTGCAGGACAGCCCCAGCAAGGCCAGACCCACGGCCAGCTGCACCAGGCCCGTCGACAGCACCAGGATAGCCACGGCGAACCCCGAGCCCACCAGGTAGGTGAGCAGTAGTGTGCGGGCACCGAACCGGTCCGTCAGCCAACCGGCGGGAAACGCCCCCAGGCCGTAGAGCAAGTAATGGCCGGTGCCCAGCAGCCCCAGGGTGGTGAGGGAGGTCCCGGGAAATAGCTCGAGCAGCTGGATCATGACCACCGGATAGATCAGGGTGAGACTGTGGTTGAGCAGGTGTCCCAGGAACGTGACGGTGAGGACGGTACGCAGGTTCATGGCATCAGCTGTTGAGGGCCTCCAGGGGGAAATAAAAAGAGCCACCCGCGGTGGCTCCCTGCCAGGACGTGCATTCGGAAGTTAACGCCGCTCCTTGATCCGCGCGGCCCGACCCCGCAGTTCGCGCAAATAGTAGAGTTTGGCCCGGCGCACCTTACCCCGGCGCACGACCTTTATCTTGGCAATGCTGGGGCTGTGAATGGGGAAAATCCGCTCGACGCCGATCCCGTCAGAAATCTTGCGCACGGTGAATGTGCGGTTGATGCCGGCGCCGGACATGGCGATGACATCACCCTCGAACGTCTGGACCCTGGTGCGGTTGCCCTCCACCACCCGGACATCCACCGCAATCCGGTCGCCGGGGGCAAACTGAGGCAAGTCCGTACGCAGGTATTCGCTGGTGGCGTCGTGCAACACCTTATCCACGCCGGTCCCCCACCGTGTGTCCGGCAGTCGAAATATACGTCCGCCAGATATCGGGACGCCGCTCCCGGGTCCTGGCTTCACGACGCTCCTGGCGCCAGGCGGCAATCTTGCCGTGATCCCCGGAAAGCAGCACCTCGGGCACCGTGGCACCGCGATACTCCCGGGGACGGGTGTAGTGCGGGTAGTCCAGCAGGTTGCTGCTGAAGGAGTCGCTCCTGGCTGACTCCGGGTCGTGCAGCGCCCCCTCCTGCAGCCGCACAACCGCGTCCAGCATCAACAGGGCCGGCAGTTCCCCGCCCGTTACCACGAAATCGCCCACGGAATACTCGTCCGTAACCAGCGTTTCGCGCACCCGCTGGTCCACCCCTTTGTAATGGCCGGCGATGAAGACCAGGTGCGGGCTGCGGGCCAGACTTTCTGCATCGGACTGGGTAAAAGGCCGGCTGTCCGGCGTGGGATAGATCACCCGGGGCGCTGCAGCGGGGCCGGCCGCCTTCAGCACGGCGTCAAAGGCCCGGAACACCGGCTCGGGCCTGAGCACCATCCCGGCGCCGCCGCCGTAAGGCTCGTCGTCAATCTTATGGTGGGGCTCAGCGGCAAACTCGTACAGATTGTGCAGGTGCAGGTCCACCAACCCGCCCTCCACCGCGCGGCCCAAAATGCTGGTGCCGACAACTGCGGTCACCATATCCGGGAAAGGGGTGATGATGTCGATGCGCAGGCTCAATCCAGCAAACCTTCCATGATTCTTATGACCACCCGCTTTTCGCCGTGATCGATATCCCGGACCACTTCGTCCACCAGCGGGATCAGCACCTCTCCGTCGGCGGCGGCCACCTGGAGCACGTCGTTGGCGGGCAGATCCCACACATCCTGCACCTCACCGAGCGTGGGGCCGTCTTCTGTGACCACCGCATAACCCACCAGATCGCCCAGGTAGTACTCGCCTTCCGCCAGGGCGGGCAAATCGGTGCGCGCCACCGACAGAGTCACGCCGCGCAAGGCGTCCGCAGAGGTGCGGCTATGGATGCCCTTGAAGGCCAGGCGGACGCCAGCTCCCTGGGGGCTCACCCGCTCCAGCTCCAACGACTGCATTCGGCCGTCGGGGAACTCGCCGGTGAGTGTATGCAAAGTGCTCAGCATGCCTGGGTCGCTCAGATGCAGACGGACTTTCACTTCGCCGGCAAGCCCGTGCGCTTTCATCACGGTACCTACCGGTATGCGGCGCGTGTCTGCGCCCGCCTGCGAATTGGCCGTCACCGGTACCCGCATCCCAAAACTGGCCTAGTCGCCGGCATCGGTGTCCTCGTCCTTGCCGGCCTTGGCGGCCTTGGCAGACTTGGCAGACTTGGCGGACTTGGCGGACTTGGACGTTTTGGCCGCCTTGGTGGGAGCCGGTTTCTTTTTGGCAGCAGCCTTAGATTTGGCTTTAGGCTTCTCGGCGGTTTCCGGCGGAGCCGCAGCTTCATTGCCGACGTCCTCATCAGTGGGCACCGGTTCGGCTGCGGGTTCATCTGTCACGGGCTCGTCGACTGCTACCGGTTCCGACGGTTCTTCTATCTCATCAGTATCTTCTAGTACCGTCGCAGCCTCTGCCGGTGTCGCAGCGACAGTTTGGTCGGCAGGTGCGGGTGCTTTTGCATCAGGGGCCTCTGCAGCTTCAGCTCCATCGGCAGGTATGGGTGCTTTTGCTTTAGGGACTTCTACAGATTCGGCTTCATCGGCAGGAACTGGTGCTTCTGCTTCTGGGGCTTCTGCAGTTTCGGCTCCGTCCGCAGGTACGGGTGCTTTTGCCTCAGGGGCTGCTTCAGCTTCGGCTCCATCGGCAGGTGCGGGTGCTTGTGTTTCGGGGGCTGCTTCCGGCTCAGCTGCTCCCTTGGCAGTTGCCTCTCCCGCTGCCGGCTGCTCGATGGCTTCGTCGGCCACCCCCTCCGCGACCGGTTCCGTCTCTATTGATTCGGCTTCGGCCGCCACCACATCCTGCCCGGCGGGCGCCTCATCTGCCGCGGCGGCCTCAGCTTGGGCGTCAGCTGCGGCTTTTTCCTTGGGTGCGCGCTTCTTCTGAGATGCCAACGCCTCCCTGCGGCGCCGCTGCTCAAGCTGCTGCTGCTCCCATTCAGACATGGCGGCGGCCACCTCCGCCTCGCTCTTGCCGTTGCGCATGAGGTGCCATTTGAGGCCGATTCCGGCTTGTGAGAGGAGACTCTTTACAGTATTGGAAGGTTGGGCGCCCACCTTCAGCCAATAGAGTATGCGGTCCTCCTTGAGGCTCATCTTTTCCCCGCCCTCGACGAGCGGATCGTACCAGCCCAACCGCTCGATTTCGGCGCCGTCGCGCCGGCTGCGAGAATCAATCGCTACCACCCTGAAAAACGGGCGCTTGCGCCTTCCCAGGCGCTTGAGTCGAATCTTAACCGCCAATAGGTTTCTCCTTAAGTTTTTCCGCAGGGTGCCGCTCTAGGCGGCACCTTTCCAACCCGTCTCCCCGTCCTATGCGACTGGGGAGCTTCACTTCGTCTACAGCTTGAAAATTTAGACGCCCTCTCGGCCCCTAGCAAGATAAATGCCCTCGACCGGCCGGATGCAACGCACCCATCCGGCTGCTAGAAATCTCCCGACAGGTGCCGCATAACCAGCTCTTCCACAACCCCCTCGCCGCCCAATGAAAGCACGAATTCCACGGCGTCGGCCACCTGCTCCGGCTTCAGCATTAGGTCGCGGCGAAACTCACCCTCCTGTTTGTCCCACCACTCGGTATCGGTGGCGCCGGGAAACAGGCTTGTGACCTTCACGCCGTAGGCGCGGGCCTCCTGGCGCAGGGTGTCGGCGAAGCCGCGCAGCCCATGCTTGGCTGCCACGTAAGCGCTGCTCCCCGGAAATGCCCGCAGACCCGCAACTGAATTGACAAACACGAAGTGCCCTTGCTTGCGCTGGGCCATGGGCGCGAGGGCAGCTCGGGTGAGGTGGTAATGGCCCAGCAGGTTGTCCTCCACAATCTTGCGCCACCGATCAATGGGTTGCTCGCCCACAGGCGCCCCCTGGCCCGTCCCGGCCGACAGCACCACCGCGCGCAACGGACCCTGGGTCTCGGCGAAAGCCACCAACTCATGGACCTGGTCCGGAGCGGTCAGATCGCAGGCAAAGGTCGTCGCCCGAGCCCCTTGGGCTGCCACCGAGGCACGGGTCTCAGCCAGGCGCCGGTGGGACCGGCCGCTGAGCACCAGACTGCCCTCCCATTGGGCCAGCCGCTGGGCCACGGCGCGGCCAATACCTGAACTGGCGCCGGTAATAATCATGGTTGCAGACATGCTGGTCGGATGGCGGTCGCGGAAGTGATGGCCCGTTTTGCGGGCGCGAATGCCGGGGCAAGTTAGTTAGCTGCCGACACGAACCCAAGAAATCCGGGCCACCGCAATGAGGCCCGCGTAAATTCGGCCCCATGCAACGCCTCGGCTCTCGTGCCATCACCGGCATCCTGCTGGCTGTGTCGGCTTACGGGCAGTCCGGACAGACGGAGCGGCTCACCCTGGACATCACCTTTCCCCAGGCGGTGGCCAGCGTGGAAGCGGGTGAGGTTTACCGCCTGAGCAGCGCTACCGCGGCTGTTGAGCGGGAGGGCCGGTGGGTGGCCATCTACCGCTGGCTGCTCTCAGCTGCGGACACCGACCGCATTGAAGCCCGGCTGACGGGCGACCGCTGGGAGGCGCTGCCCGGTGGGGCTCTTGCGCTGCCGCCCGGCCAGGCCATAAGTGTGCACTCTCCGCAGACCAGAGGCGGCCTGCAAATCGTGCTGCTGGACCTGGTGCCCTGGCGCATGTCCGGTGGCCAGCTCCAGGTGCTCAGGGAAGGCCGGGTGGAGGTGACCATCCGCCACCGGAGCCATGACGCCCTGGCCGGACCGGGTCGCCCCGCGTTTCCCACCACTCGGCTGGTTAACCAGGTGCTGGTCGCCGCGCCGCCGAGGAAGTCAAGGATTCCCGGCGTGCCGTTGGCGTTACCGTCGGCGGGCGAGTCGTGGCTGAAAATCCCCCTCCAGGATGACGGCATCTACCAATTGACGGGCAGCTATCTGTCTGAGGCCGGCGTGGCGCTGTCCACGCTGGATGTGGAGGCTGTGAAACTTTTCGTACCCGGGCACTTGGGCCGGCCCATGCATGATGCGGTGGGGGCGCCCTTCTTGGAGAACCTGGTGGAACTGCCCATCCTTGTCAGGGACGGCGGCGACGGTGTACTGGATGCGGGGGACGATATTCTGTTTTACGGCCAGGGACCCCGGGGCTTCGATCTGGCAGGCAAGGAACTGGCCTTCCGCCAAAATCCGTATACCGACACCGCCTATGCGTGGCTGCAGATGCCCCCTTCCGGCGGGGGGCCGCCGGGAGCGCGTATCGCCAGCGGCCCCCCTTACAGCCCGTCAGGACCGGTGCTCACCTCCGGACGCACCCGCACCCGGCGGGAGGTGGACATCTTCAACGGGTTTGATTCCGGTCCCCACTGGCACGAGGCGGCCATACGGAGGGGGTCGGGCTTTGCGGCACTGCTGGCCACCCCGGCCTTGCGCACCAGCGATACGACCCGACTGTGGGTACGCCTGCGAGGGGGCAACGATCGTGGTAGCCACCAGGTAAGCCTGTCCCTCAATCAGGTGGCCCTGCTCACCTCGGCCGTTTGGACGGCCCATCGGGATATCACCCTGGCGCCGGGTCCCTCCCTCATCGCCACGGCGGTGGCCACGGATCAGAACATCATCAGTCTGGACAACGTCACGTCGAATTCTGACCCACAGGAAGAGGTGTGGATGGACTGGGTGGAACTGTCTTACGGCATTGACCTTGTAGCCGGCGATGGTGCGCTGACCTTTCTGCTGCCGGCCCTGGGTGCCGCCACCGTTATTGGGCTGACGGGATTTTCAACGGAGCCCACGGTTCTCGACATCAGCGATCCAGCCGCACCCGTAAGGCAGCAGCTGCAGCAGAGCGGGGATCAGTGGCTGTTTGCGCTGGAGGCTGTGGGCGTGGCGCAACGCTATGCCGCTGCCACGGATGCCGCCCTGCGGACCCCGGGACCGGCCACCTACTATGACCAGCTGGACTTTACCAGCCTGCGCCGCCCGGACCTGCAGGCCGACTACATTATTATAACAGCGGATGCTCTCCTGTCCGCCGCGCGGGAGTTGGCCGCCATTCACAGCCAGGAGGTGCGGCCCACGCTGCGCCTGACGACCCTGGTGACCACAGTCAATGACATCTACCGCGAGTTTTCCGGCGGCATGACCGATCCCTTCGCTCTACGCGCCTTCCTGCGCTGGGCGCGGGAGAACTGGCTGGCCCCGGCGCCTATTCTGGTGGCGCTGTTCGGCGATGGCGATTTCGACTACCGCAATTTGTCCGGGCTGAGCCGTAACCTGGTGCCCACGATCCAGGTGGATGGCTCCTCGGAGATCACCTCCCGTACCGCGGATGACCGGTTCGTTTATCTGGACTCGGTGGCGGTGGGCTCCCCGCTGCCGGCCATGGGCATCGGCCGTATCGCGGCGGCCACCCCCGACGAGGCCGAAGCCGTGCTGGCGGCGGTGCGCAGCTACATGGTCACGCCGGAGCCGGGTTCCTGGCGCCTACGGGTTCTGCTGGCGGCCGACGATACCGAGCGGCCCAATACGGGTGAGACGTTTTTCGTGGCGGAATCGGAGTGGGCCACGGGCATGCTTCCGCCTTATTTGCGGGTCTCCAAGATCTACCTGACCGAGTATCCCGAGGTCCTGGACCCCGCCACCAACACGGTGGTAAAGCCCGATGGAACCGCCGCCTTGATCAACATTGTGAATCAAGGCGTGGCCCTCATCAATTATGTCGGGCATGGCAGCGCCACCCAGTGGGCACAGGAGCAACTGCTGAAAATGGACCGTGACCGGAGCTTGCTCCTGCCCGGCAATCGGTTACCCGTCTGGTTCGCCGGCACCTGCACGTGGGGCCGGTTCGACCAGCTGGACAGCCCCAGCATGAGCGAGGTTCTCACGGTCAGCAGCGAGTATGCGGCCATCGGAGTGATTTCCGCCGTACGGTCGGTCTTCGCCTCGGCCAACTTCCGGTTTATCCGCGACCTGTTCACAGCGAGCTTTCCGGATCGCAGCCCGGCGCCTTTGCGCATAGGACAGATTTTGCAGAATGCCAAGGGGGGCGGTGACTCGGACGAGAAGTTTCACCTGTTCGGCGACCCGGCCATTCTGATGGCCTTCCCTCGCGACCCGCTGAGCCTGAATGCGGTAGCGCCCGATACACTGATGGTGCTCAGCACCGCCACCTACTCGGGGTCGACGGTGGGCGGAGCCATCTCCGCCGGTGAGGCGCTGGTGACGGTGCTGGACGCCCCCCGGACAGTGACCCGCAGCTACCGCTCGCTGGCGGGCGATGCCCGCACCATCACCTACAGCCTCCCGGGAGGCCCCATTTTCAGAGGCGCGGCCACCATCAGCGGCGGCGCCTTCCAGGGGCAATTTGTCGTACCCCGAGACATCAACTATAGCGGCAACCCCGCCTCCCTGATCGCCTACGGATGGTCGGCAGGGGAGGACCTCCTGGTGGAGCAGATCGGCCACCGGAACGATCTCGTCATCCGGGGGACGGCCGCAGCCGTGCTTGACAGTGTGGGTCCGCTGGCGGCGCTATATTGGAACGAACGCACGCTTGTGACCGGAGACGTGCTGCCCCTAGGGGCCGAGTTGGTGGTGGAGCTGCAGGACCCCCTGGGCATCAACCTCACCGGCGAAGTGGGCCATGCGGTGCGGCTGTGGGTTGATGATGAGATCGACGCCCAGATCGTGGACCACCTGTTTCAGTATGATATCGACAGCCACACAACGGGCCGCTTTGCATACCGGTTCGACCCTGCTTTGTCAGGTGCTCACAGCTTGAATGTCGAGGCCTGGGACGGGGCGAATAACAAAACACTGCGGGCCTGGAATTTACAGCTGACCCTGGAGGAAGCACTGGACGTGGCGGACCTGTTCAACTACCCCAATCCGTTCGACAGGCACACGGAGTTTGTCTACACCCTCTCGACACCTGCGGAGGTGAAGATCACCGTGTTCACCCTCAACGGGGTGAAAGTAGTGAGCCTGTCTTCCATGGGTACGCAGGGGCATGGCTTCCAGCGCCTGCCCTGGGATGGGACGGATCACTTTGGCGACCAGGTGGCCAACGGCGCCTACCTGTATCTCTTCAGCGCCGAGGCCGACGGTCAGACCATCACTCGATGGGGACGGCTGGCCCGCCTCAGATGAGGCTGATTCTGGCCTCTGGCTCGCCGCGGCGGCGCCAGCTGCTGGCCCGGCTGGACATCCCCTTCGAGACCATTGCACCCCGGCACCAGGAAAAGCTGCTGCCCGGCGAAAGCCCGGCGGAATCCTGTCTGCGCCTCGCAACGGAAAAGGCCGGGAAAGTGGCCCAACAGGCGCCCGGGGCTCTGGTGGTGGGTGCTGATACCATCGTGGTGCTGGGCAACCGGGTGATGGGCAAACCCACCGACCTTGACGATGCACGGCGGATGCTGGCAGCGCTATCGGGCCGGACCCATCAGGTGCAGACCGCCGTAGCCCTGGTGGCATTGGAGCGCGGGCACCGGTCCAATTTTGTCGAGACTACTGAGGTGACCTTTCATGCCCTGGAAAAGGGGGATATTGAGCATTACCTCAGCACCGATCCGCCGTTGGACAAGGCCGGCGCCTACGGAATCCAGGATTGGAGTGGTGTGTTTGTACAGCGGGTAGCGGGGTGCTATCACAATGTGATGGGGTTTCCGCTGGCGCAGTTTTACAAACATCTGAAAGACATGGGTTTATGGCCGGACCTCGCCGGGACAAAGCACTTGGAACCACCGTCAGGACTGCCGTAAAATTCCGCTCTGATGGAACAGGCCGACACCTTTTACCACGAGTTGAAACAGCTGCGTATCGCCCAGGGCATCCGCCTTGAGGATATCTCCGCCAAGACCCGGGTCAACATCCGGTTCCTGGAGGCCCTGGAAGCGGGCGAGTTCGACGTTCTGCCCACAACCTACATACGGTTGTTCCTCCGGAGCTACTGCCGGGAGATTGGCTCCGATGAGGATGAAACTCTCAAGCGCCTGACGGAATTCATGGATGAATCCGACGAGCCGTCTACTGCGTCACCCTTGGACGCTAGCGCAAAAGCTCGGGCCACCGCTCAAGTGGACGGCGCAGCTGAGGTGGATATTCGTGGGCCCGCCCGGTTGCGGCGCGATTTCATCACCGGTGCGGCCATTTTTCTCTTCCTGATTCTCGTTACCTTCTTCGCCCGGCGAGTCTATCAGGAGGCTCCCGCCTCTGCCGCTGGCCCGGCCTTTCCCGCCCAGGGCAACCCGCGGCCGACCCCGGCTGAACCCGTCCCGCCAGCCACGACCCGCCCCGCTCAGCCCGGCGGCTTCCCTCCGCCCAGGGCAGTCAGATCGAGGTCCGTCGTGCCCGAAGAAGCCGGCGTGGACCTGCCCGCGAGCTACTTTACTCAGGACCGCATCGTCACACACCACATGCGGCGGGTCCCTATTACCCCGCCGGTGCGCCTCACCCTCACGGCCAGGGATAACGTGGTCATTCGACCCATCATCGACGGGCGTCAGGGCACCAGCATCAATCTCACCGTCGCCGAGGCCCGCATCTGGACCATCCAGAACATTCTGGTCCTCCAAACGACGTCCATCGATCGCCTCAGGGGTGACCTGAACGGCGTCCCCATCGATATTGGCGAGGCCCGCGGAATCGGCATTCTCCGGGTGACCAGCACGGGCGAATACGAAGTGTTCTCCTACGCCGACACGACCGGCTGACCACCCTTTATTATCCTCCAAATAGGTCAGAGCTGGCCACCGCCTGAATGATCCCTCTGGTGGGTTTGTCCCTCTAGTCTAGCTTGGTTCCGGCGCGGCCCCGCTCCCGTACACCATGGCGATGATCACCCCACCGACCCCTTCTTCCACCACGTGCCAGCCTGCATCAACCAGCGCACCGGCCAGTGGGAGGTTATAAGCACCGTGGAGGATCAGGTTAAAGGGAAGAAATGCCAGCAACCCCATAAGGGCCCCAAATTTTAGACCTTCGGTTATGGGCGAGCCCCCTTTATAGCCGATGGGATATGCGTAGGCCATCAGGAAAGCGAGGATGAGCAGTGCCAGAATTATAAAGAGCATCTTCGGCTCGTCCCGCATAATGGCGGCGCCCTGTTCATCGTAGAAGCCGCCCATGATAACCCGATGCCAGAGAACACCAAGTATGATCATACCAACTGCCCCTGCCAACCAGGCGTAGAGCATTTTCATCCTAGTCATGACGCTCCTCCTATGGATTTGGTCGTACCGATGCCGGGAAAGGGTCCCGAATAACGAAGCTTTGTATTCGCAGGTATAACCGGCTTTACAAAGTTAGATTAAGTTCGCGCTCACACAAACTCTTTATCCGATTCCTTGTTTGAAAGAGTGCCGAGCATACAGGAGGATGGACCGCACGAGGTGGCGCTCAGATCATGGTGACCGGGCCGTCGCGACGAATTCAATTCCTTGAGTCAACCCAACCTGCCGGTTGAACGGCTGTTGGATGAATTGGACCTTCATATCAACCCACAATAAGGTATTACAGCGGAATAAAAGACCCACTCTGGAATCTATCCTGCCCTTTTACGTCCATCGGCCCCACTCCTCTACCCGCCCATTGTAACTGTCCGGCCTCAGCGGTAAACCGGGCGGGTCATTCCCCGGAAGTGCGCCCTGTCCCGCTTAGTCCCGCCCACGGCGGCGGCCACGACTTATCCCAATCCATCGGGTGGCGGCGGCCGCCGGCCGCCAAAACGACACCCCAACCGCCCACTTGGAAACCCATCGCTCCGCGCCCATTTGTCTTGACATTGCTCCGTAAAACGTCTACGTTCGTGGGTAAGAGTGGGTAGAATTCCCTTTTCTTGACCTCTTGACCAGTCGGGGGGAGTGAACAACTCTAGGCTGGGGCAGGTTTATTCGTGGCCAGTGACGCAATTATAACCAACTCGTTTACCGGCAGCTACAGTTATATGCTTGACGCCAAGGGTCGGGTCAACATTCCCGCCAAGATGCGCAAGGTGCTCAGCCCGGAAAATGACCGCACGTTTGTGGTGACCCGGGGTCCCGACCTGTGCATCGTGCTCTATCCGGCCGAGGTTTGGAAGGGCATTCAAGCCAAGCTCATCGAGTTGAACAAGGGCCGGGCTCTCAGCCGCCATTTCACCCGCAATATCGTGCGCCATGCCGAGACGGTGCAATATGATCACCAGGGGCGCGTGGCCCTGCCCACAAACCTGATCGAATATGCCGGCATCTCACGAAGTGTGGAAATTGTTGGCATGATCAAATATATCGAAATATGGGATCAAAAGCGGCTTGAGGAGCTGAACAGCCAGTTCGATGGCCGCCAGGAGGAGCTGGAAATAATCGCTTCGGAGATCAATCTTTAGGAGCCATGAGTGCAACCGCCACGGAGACCCTTCACGCGCCGGTGATGGTGGACGAGGTGCTGGCTGAGCTGATGACCACAACCGACGGCTGGTACGTGGACGGCACCGCAGGCACGGGCGGCCATGCGGCGGCAATCCTGGGTCAGCTTTCCGCCCGGGGACGCTTGCTGGGCCTCGACCTCGACCCAAAAGCTCTGGAAATTGCCCGCCGCCGGCTGGCACCCTCTGCCGAACGGGTGGTGCTCCGGCAGGCGTCGTATGAGCAGTTGCCCGCCATTTTGGCCGAACTGCAGGTGAACCAATGCCAGGGCCTGCTGCTGGATCTGGGCCTGTCGAGCTTCAGCCTGGAAGGGAGCGGACGGGGCTTCAGCTTTCGGGTGGACGAGCCCCTTGACATGCGCTACGATCCGGGGCGGGGCCGTCCTCTAGCCCAGGTTTTGCCCGCACTATCATTCAATGAACTGGCCGATATTCTGACCCGCTACGGCGAAGAACGCCAGGCCGGGCGCATCGCCGGTGCCATCCACCGCGACGCCTCGGCGGGGCTGCTCACCACCTCCGGCGCGCTCGCCGCCACGGTGCGGGCCGCCAGCACGGCTCGCCAGGTCACCAAGACCCTGGCGCGGGTGTTCCAGGCGTTGCGCATCCATATCAACGACGAGCTGCACGCTCTAGGAAGCACCCTGGATCGCCTGGGCGAGTCACTCTCAACGGGCGCGCGCCTGGTGGTGATTTCCTACCACTCGCTGGAAGATCGCCTGGTGAAGCAGTTCATCGCCCGGGAATCAAAGGATTGCATCTGTCCGCCGGAACTGCCGGCCTGCGTGTGTGACCACAAGGCGACTTTCCGACCCGTTACGCGCAAGCCGCTCACCCCCTCACCGGTGGAACTGGCTCGCAACAGCCGCAGCCGGTCGGCAAAATTGCGCGCCGCGGAGCGAGTCTGATGACGGGTGTGCGCCGGCACGTGCGCTCACCTTCCGCGACCCGACGGGGCGGCGGCCCCTCGCTCACGACCTTTTTCTTCTGGACCTTCTTCCTGGTCAGCGCCGCCATCACCTACCTGTGGGTCTACAACCAGAATGATGTCATGGCGGCATATCTGGTGGACAAACGCAGCCTCATCGTCGAACTGGAGAACGATAACCGCGAATTGCAGGTGATCATCGACAAACTCTCCCAAATCGACCGCATCACCCACCTGGCGCGCGCCGAACTGGGTATGGTGGCCCCCGCCGCCGAGTCGCTTATCGTCTACCTGGAAGTGGTGACACCCTGACCCGGCTCTATCTTCAGCACCGGCCGCGCATCATTGTGGTGAACGTATTTGTGACCGGCCTCCTACTGGCGGTGGTGGCGAAACTGTTCTATGTGCAGATTCTGAACCATGAGCACTACGCCAGCCGGGCGCAGCTGCAGAGCACCGATGTGGAGGTTCTGGCGGCGGTTCCCGGCCATATCATTGACCGCAACGGCGTCGCCCTGACCGCCAACCTGATTCACTACTCGTTCGCCGTTGACCCGGAAGTGATGGAGCAGCCCGAGGCCATCGTCCAGGCCTTTGCCCGCGCCTTCCGGCGGTCAGCGGACCACTATCGCCAGCGCCTGGCAACGGGCCGTTCGTTTGTCTGGCTGGAGCGCAATGTGCCCCGCGAGCGGGCCGAACCACTGCTGAAGCTGCAAGCCAGGGGACTCATCGTGCGCCGCGAGGTCCGGCGGCGCTACCCCTTCGGCTCACTGGCTGCTCCCCTGGTGGGCTTTACCAATGTAGATGGCCGGGGCATCTCCGGACTTGAGTTGGAGTACGACACGTTCCTCCGCGGGGAAAGCGGTTGGCAACTGTTAAGACGCGACGCGAAGGGACGTGTCCTCCCTCAATACGGTCACAGCGGGCAACCGCCCCGCGATGGTGCTCAGGTGCGACTGACACTGGACATGGACTACCAATCCATTTTCCAGGAGGAGTTGGCCCGGGCCTACGAGCGGCTGTCCCCGGCCTCCGTGCAGGGTATGCTCATGAACCCGCAGACCGGGGAAATCCTCGCCATTGCGCAGGTGCCCAGTTTTGACCCCAATGAACCGCGCAGCGGGCCGCTATCCAGCCAGCGACTTTTGGCCATCACCGATATGTACGAGCCGGGATCGACCCTCAAGGTGGTCACCGCGGCAGCGGCCCTGGACGCCGGCCTCCACAGCCCCACCTCGGAATTCTACTGTGAGGACGGTGAGTTCACCTACCGGAACCTCAAGATCAGGGACACCTCGCCCCGGGGCATCCTGACCTTTGCCGAAATCCTGGCCCATTCCAGTAACATCGGCATCATCAAAATTGCGGAAGACCTGGGAGCCAGCCGGCTGTATAACTACTGTGGCCGCTTCGGCTTCGGTACCCGTTCAGGCATCAGCCTGCCTGGCGAGGCCCCCGGCCTGCTGCGCGCCCTCCGGGATTGGACCCCCATCTCCACCGGCGAAATCGCCATGGGGCAGGAGATCGGAGTGACCACGCTGCAGCTGGCCTCAGCCTACAGCGCCATCGCCAATGGCGGCCTGCTGATGCGGCCCTTCCTGGTGGACCGCGTACAGTCGCCCCAGGGAAAAACGCTGCGCCGCTTTCAGCCGGAGATCATTCGACGGGTGGCATCGCGCGCGGCCATGGCGCAGCTGCGCGAAATGCTCGAACTGGCGGTTGAACAGGGCACCGGCCGCGAGGCCCGACTGCCAGGCTACCGACTGGCCGGCAAGACGGGCACGGCGCAAAAATTTATCGACGGCAAGTACTCCGACCGGGAATTCGTTGCCACCTTCGCCGCCATGTTTCCCGCCGACCGGCCCCGCCTGGTGTGTGTGGTGGCGGTGGACAGCCCCATCTACGGCACCCACTTCGGTGGGGAGGCGGCGGCGCCCATCGTGCGCAATACCATCAAGCGGATCCTGAATCTGGATGACAATTTCTACGCTCCCCCCAGAACTCGCTACGTGGGGGCCACCCGGCCCGCGGGACGTCCTTACTTGTTGACCACGCAAAACTACCTGGAGCATTCGGTTTCATGGGGTGTGGTGCCCGATTTTCGGGGCTACAGCCTGCGCAAGGCGCTGCAGCTCGCCCGGCAAACCGGCGTGCGTCTCCGGGTGGAGGGATCGGGCGGCGTGGTGCGCCAGTCGGTGAAGCCGGGCACCCCGGTCGACCACCATCAGGAGTGCCTCATTACCCTCAGCCCCGAAGGCATTGCCCGGTGATGGCACTGGGGGAGATCATGAACGGCATCGATACGGTTGGAGCGCTGCCCGCCACAGACATTGCCGGCCTGACCCACGACTCGCGACGGGTGGCGCCCGGCTACCTGTTCGTGGCGTTGCCCGGTGAACACGTTCAGGGCACCGACTTTGTCCCCCAGGCCGTGCAAAACGGAGCCGTGGCCGTGGCCGGCCCGGCCCGCTGGCGCGGGGGCACGGGCCTCACTGGTCCCGACGGAACCCAGCCTCTGCCCTACCTGGGCCTGGACGACCTCCCGGCCGCCTTCTCCCGCATGGCCGCCAACTATTACCGGCACCCCAGCCGCCAATTAGCGGTGGTGGGCATCACCGGCACCAACGGAAAAACCACCACCGCCGAGCTGCTGAGCGCGATTCTGAATGCCCACCGGCAGCCCACGGCTACCCTGGGCACGCTGGGCCTGCGCTGGAACGGCACACGGGAGGCCGTGGGCTTTACGACCCCGGAGGCCGATACCCTGCACAAGCTTTTCGCCGGCCTCATCGACAAAGGCATACAGGGCGTGGTGATGGAGGTTTCATCCCACGCGCTGAAACAGGCCCGGGTCGACCACGTGCAATTTGACGCTGCGGTGTTGACCAACTTTACCCAGGACCACCTGGACTACCACCACGACCTCAAAGACTACCTGGCGGCGAAGCTGCGGCTGTTCCAGCTGCTCCCGCCCGGCCGGCCCGCCATCATCAATGGCGACGACCCCCACGCCGAGGCCTTCCTGCAGGCCGCCCCGGGGCCCAGCGTTACCTATGGTCATGGCGAGGGCAACGACCTGCGGGCGGCGGATGTCGGCCTCAGCCTCAAAGTGACCGTGGCAAAGCTGCTGTATCGCGATGAGGTTATTGCCATCGAAAGCCGGTTGGTGGGGGCCTACAATCTCCAGAACATCATGGCCGCCGTTGCCACGGCCCTCGCCCTGGACGTGCCACCTGACGCGATTCGGGAGGGCATCGCCAACGTAACCGCCGTTGCCGGCCGACTGGAGGCGATCCCGTCCCTGGCGCCGGGCAACGTCTTCATCGACTATGCCCACACTCCCGACGCGTACGCCCAGGTGCTCAGTACGCTGCGCCAGTTGCTCCCCGGAACAACCCGGCTCGTGGTTCTGTTCGGCGCCGGCGGCGACCGTGACCGCTCCAAGCGACCCCTCATGGCGGCCCAGGCCGAAACCTACGCCGATGAGCTGATCATCACATCGGACAATCCCCGCACGGAGCCGCTGGAACAGATCAACGCCGAGATTGTGAAAGGGCTGAGGAAGGCCAACCATGTGGTGATCAGTGACCGCCGGGAGGCCCTGTTGCACGCGCTGGCGGGCATGACAGACGGCTCGCTGCTGCTGATTCTGGGTAAGGGTCGGGAGGACTACGAAATTATCGGCACCGAGAAAGTCGATCACAACGATGTGGAAATTGTGGCGGCCTATCAGCCGTGAGAGTTGAGCTGGCCGAACCGACCCGTTTTGCCCGGCTGTTGGCCCAGCGCTACAGCCTGGCGTCGCCGCTGGATGTGCGCGGCGTCAGCATCGATTCGCGCCGGGTGCAGGCCGGCGACCTGTTCCTGCCCATCGTGGGCAGCCACAATGACGGGCACGACTTTATTCCAGCGGCCGTGGCGGCGGGCGCCGTCGCCGTGATGATCCAGCACCCGGTGGCCGCGCTGCCCGCCGGGGTCGCGGTCATTGAAGTGCACGATGTGGTGCGCGAGATGGGCGCACTGGCACAGGCCTGGCGTGACCAATTTAGTATTCCGGTGGTGGCCATCACGGGCTCCAACGGGAAGACCACCACCAAAAACCTGGCGCTGGCTGTGCTGGCACAAAAGTTCCGCGTGCTGGGGACCGAAAGCAGCCTCAACAGTACCATCGGCCTGCCCTTGACCCTCTTCCGCCTGGGCCCGGCCCATCAACTGGCGGTGCTGGAACTGGGCTCCAACCGGCCCGGCGAAATCGCCTACCTTGCCGGCCTGGCCCGGCCAGCTGTGGGCCTCATCACCAACGTGAGCGCGACCCACCTTGACCAGCTCATTGACCAGGCTGGCGTCGCCCGGGAGAAAGCGGCCCTGTTCGGCGCACTGACGGACCTGGGCACCGCCGTGGTGAACCTGGACGATGGGGACGTCGCCGCCATGCCAACCGCGGCGCGGCGCTTCACCTACAGCCTGCAGGCCCAGGCCGATGTGATGGGGCGGCACGAGGTAAGGAATAACCTGAGCCGGTTGGTGATCGACCCCATACTGGATATCCGTTTGCCGCAGCCCGGTGCAATCCTGGCCCGGAATGCACTGGCGGCCACGGCCCTGGGGCTGCTGCTGGAGGTCCCCCCCGCGGCCATCAAGGCGGCCATCGAGGCTTTTGCCCTGCCGGCGGGCCGGGGAGAGATTATTCAGTTTGACGATATTACCGTTATCGACGACTCTTACAATGCCAATCTGGCCTCCACGCTGGAGGGGCTGGAAAACCTGCAGCAGTTCCCCTCCCGGGGCCGGCGCATCGCCGTATTGGGCGACATGCTGGAGCTGGGCCGCCATTCGGAGGAGTACCACCGGCAGGTGGGCGCGTTCGCCGCCACCGGGGGCATTGACGCCCTCTTGTGCTTCGGGCCGGAAACCCGGGCCACCTATTGCACGGCCGTCTCCGGCGGCCTGGAGGCCCAACACTTCACCGACCGCTCCGAGCTGGCCCTCAGCCTCAGCCGTTCCCTGAGCAGTGGCGACGTGGTCTACGTCAAGGGCAGTCGGGGCATGGCCATGGACGCCGTCATAAGGGAGGTCTTCAGCCGCTAGCCATGCTTGTGCACTTCTTGCTGCCGCTCAGGGACTGGTTCATCGGATTCAACCTGTTGCGCTACATCACTTTCCGCGGCGGGGCGGCGGCCGTAACGGCGCTCTTGCTCACTTTCTGGATCGGCCCGGCGCTCATCAGACTGCTTACCCGGCTGCAGATCGGCGAAGCCATCCGTGCAACGGGTCCCTCCACGCACGCCACCAAGCGGGGCACTCCCACCATGGGCGGCACGATCATTCTGCTGGCCGTGCTGGTGCCCACGCTGCTGTTCGCCCGCCTCGATCAGCCCTACATACAGATGGTCATGCTGGCGCTGCTCTGGATGGGTCTGGTGGGCCTGCTGGACGACTACCTTAAGGTCGTGCGCAAGCTGCCCGATGGACTCATCGGGCGCTACAAGCTGGCAGGCCAGATCGGCCTGGGGCTGGTCATCGGCGGCTGGCTCTACTTCTTCCCTGCGGACACTGCCATTCGCTCATCAGTGGGCGTGCCGTTCGTGGCCAACGGCTCGCTGGACCTGGGCCCGCTCTACATACCGCTGGTGATCCTGGTGATTGCAGGCGCCTCCAACGCGGTGAACTTTACCGATGGCCTCGACGGACTGGCGACGGGGCTCATGGGCATCGCCGTGCTGGCCTTTGGGCTCATCGCCTACGTGGTGGGCCGGGTGGATTTCAGCGACTACCTCAATATTTTCTACCTGCCCGGCGCTGGCGAACTGTTCATTTTTGCCATGGCCATGTTGGGCGCCTGCCTCGGTTTCCTCTGGTTCAACGCTAAACCGGCGGAAATCTTTATGGGTGATACCGGGTCGCTGTCCATGGGGGCGGCGCTGGGCTGCATGGCGGTCATTCTCAAGCAGGAATTCCTGCTGGTCATCGTCGGCGGGATGTTTGTGGCCGAAGCCGCTAGCGTCATCCTCCAAATGGGCTATTACAAGCTCACCCGGCGGATGACCGGCGAGGGACGCCGCCTGTTCCGTATGGCGCCACTACACCACCACTTTGAGCTACGCGGCTGGCCGGAGAGCCGCGTCGTCATCCGCTTCTGGATATTGGGAATCCTGTTGGCTCTGGTGAGCCTCACAACCTTCAAGATTATATAGTGGTGCCCGTCAACGATACCAACCACACCGTCCTGGAGACGGAATTCACCGGACGGGATATCCTGGTGCTGGGGGCCGGACGCAGCGGCATTGCGGCCAGTCGCCTGCTCCACGCCAGCGGTGCCCGCGTGACGCTGGTGGACGACCTCAAGTCTGCTGACGAGACCGCCCGGGCCGTGGGCATTCCCGCCGTGATCGCCGTCGCCAAGGGCTACCAGCCGAAGGCGCTCAGCGCGGAGGCGCTGGTCTTGAGCCCCGGCATACCGGACACCCACCCCCTGGTGGCCTCTTTCCAACGGCGCGGGCTGCCCATTCTCAGCGAAGTGGAGGTGGCCGGCCGGCTCACCGCAGCGCCCGTCATCGCGGTGACGGGGTCCAACGGCAAGTCCACCGTCACCACCATGATCCACCAGATGGCCGCAGCGGGGGGCCACCGCAGCTTCCTGGGGGGCAACATTGGGGTGCCCTTTGCCCGCAACGTTCAGGAGGAGCACGACCTCAACCCTGCCGCCCCCGTCCAGGTCGTGGAGGTGAGCAGCTTTCAGGCCGAGCACCTTGACCGGCTGCAACCAGCCGGGGCGGTCTTTTTGAACCTCTCTCCCGACCATATGGACCGCTACCCCGACCTGGAGACTTACGGTCAGGCCAAACTGCGGGTGGCTATGAATATTGCCGAGGACGGCTGGATCGTTTACAACTGGGAAGACCCCTTCTTCCGCGCCGCTTTTGAGGGCCGCAGCGGGGCCACGTCCTTTGGAGACCCACACTCCGGGAGCGCCCTGTTCGTCCACCAGGACGGCTGGATCATGCATCAAGGAGAGCGGCTGGTAGCCACTGCCGCGCTGCCCCTGCCGGGGCCCCACAACATTCTGAATTTCCTCGCGGCGGCCACCGCGGCACACCTCTTCGGCGTCACCGACGAAGTCATCGCCCGAGTCATGCGCCACTTTCAGGGCCTGCCCCACCGCCTCGAACTGGCCGCCGATGTGCAGGGCGTCCGCTATTACAACGACTCCAAGGCCACCAATGTGGCTTCCACACGCATGGCCCTGGCCAGTTTCGGCGGTGACATCATCCTCATCATGGGCGGCAGTGACAAGGGGGCCACCGATTTCACCCTGCTTACTGACCTGATCCACCAGCGGGTGAAGCAGCTCATCACGTACGGCCAGGCCGGGCTGGCCATCGCGGAGGTTTTCCAGGGCGAGGTCCCCATCCACTTTGAGCAGCCCTTCGAGGCGGCGGTGGACCGGGCCTGGAACGCCAGCACCCCCGGCGATGTGGTGCTGTTGGCCCCCGCCTGTGCCAGCTTCGATCAGTTCAGCGGCTTCGAGGCACGGGGCGAAGCATTCCGGCGCATCATCGAGCATCACCTGGAGGCCTCCCTGCATGCCTAGCGCCACCGCCCGCTTCGACAGGGCTACCCTGCTGCTCACCAGCTGCCTGCTGGGGTTGGGCATCGTCATGCTGTACAGCTCCAGCGCCGACACCGCCGCCGAATTAACCGGCGACCACACCTACTTCCTCAAGCGGCAGCTGCTGCGCATCCTGCTGGGCGCCCTGCTGCTGCTGGCGGCCAGCCGCTTTGATTACCACCGGCTGAAGGCCCTGGCAGGGTGGCTGGTTCCCCTGGCACTCCTGTTGCTGACCCTCACCCTGGTGGCACACCAGCTGGCCGGACTAACAGGGGCGGCCCGCTGGCTCTGGGTAGGACCCTTTTCGGTGCAGCCGTCCGACTTCGCGCGACTCGCCCTGATCATCTTTCTGGCGGCCTACCTTGAGCGCAAGGGGTCCGCCGTGTCGGGTCTGGGACACGGCTTCTTGCCGCCGGTTGTCATGATCGGGGTGGTCATGCTGCTGCTGGTGCTGGAACCCGACTTTTCCACCGCCGTGCTCACCGGCCTGCTGGGCCTCACGATCCTGTTTCTGGGCGGTGCCCGGCTGAAGCATCTGGCGGCGCTGGGCGCCGTGGCGCTGCCGGTCCTCCTGCTGGTCATGATGGCCGCGCCCTACCGCCGTCTGCGCGTGCTGACCTTTCTGGGACGGGTGGATTCCCCCCAGACTGCCTACCAGTCCTCCCAGTCGCTTATCGGGCTGGGCAACGGCGGCTGGCTGGGCCAGGGGCTGGGCAACGGGGTGGAAAAGCGCCTCTTCCTCCCCGCAGCGCATACCGACTTTGTTTTTGCAACCATCGGGGAGGAACTGGGATTTGCGGGGGCCGTTGCCATGCTGGTGGCCTTTTTCTGGCTGTTTCAGCGCGGCATTGCCATCGCCCGAAACGCGCCCGACCGCTTCGGCATGTTTCTGGCCCTTGGCATCGTGTTCAACATGCTGCTGTATGTGTTGGTGAACGCGGCCGTCGTCACCGAGCTCTTCCCCACTACGGGCATCCCCCTGCCGCTGGTCAGTTATGGCGGGACCCATCTGGTCTTTACGCTGCTCAGCCTTGGAATTCTGCTGAATATTTCGTCCTCAGCCCACGTCGGCTGGTGGCGCCGCCAGGGGGTCTATGGCCGTGCACAAACGTGATCGGCTGCGCATCTTGATCGCCGGGGGCGGCACCGGGGGACACCTCTACCCCGCTCTGGCCATCGCCGAGGGGCTGCGCCAGGCGGTGGAGCGCTGTGACATCCGTTTCGTAGGGTCGCGCTATGGCCTGGAGGCTCGCATTCTGAAGCAACACAATGAGGTCTTCTATCCCCTGAACATACGGGGCATCCAGCGGAGTCTGGGGCCGGCTGCGCTGGGCCGCAACCTGCTGCTTCCCTGGCGCCTGGCCAGCTCCCAGCTACGCTGCCGCCGCCTGCTGCGCGATTTCAGACCCCAGGTGGCCGTGGGTACCGGAGGTTATGCTGCCGGCATCCCCCTGCGGGCCGCCCAACGACGGGGCATTCCCACCCTGATTCAGGAGCAAAACTCCTACCCGGGATTTACCACCCGCCGACTGGCGGCCAGGGCCGATGTGGTCTGCCTCACCTACGCCTCCTCGGCCCAGTACTTGAACACCCAACACGATGTGCTCACCGGCAACCCCGTCCGGTTCAACGGCGACGGACCCAGCCGCGAGGCGGCCCGGGAGCAGCTGCGCCTCCCACCCCGCAGACAGGTCCTGTTCCTGTTGGGCGGCAGTCAAGGCAGCCGCCCGCTCAACCGGCATTTTCGCGCCCGGTGGGAAACCTATACCGCTGGCATGGGCGTCCACCTGCTGTGGCAGACCGGCCCCCGCGACTATGATCAGCTCGCCCGCGCCGTGGGTGCCAGCGACCGGGTCACCCTGGTGCCCTTTATCACCGACATGGCGGCAGCCTATGCGGCCAGTGATTTGGTGGTTTGCCGGGCCGGCGCCACCACCCTTTCCGAGCTCGCCTATCTGGGACGGCCGGCCATCCTGGTGCCGCTGCCCTCCGCCGCCGGGGACCACCAGACCAAAAACGCACTCACCATGGTGGCTCGCAAGGCGGCCCGCATGGTGCCCCAGGCTGACCTCAAGTCGGGGGCGCTGGAAGAGGCGGTGCGCAAGCTGGTGCGCTACCCCGACAGGTTACGCGCCATGGGCAAACGCGCCCGCACCATGGCCCGGCCCGACGCTACCCGACTCATTGTTGAACACGTGTTGAGGCTGGCCGCGGCGTAATGTTCGGGCGCATCAAGAAAATTCACTTTGTGGGGCTGGGGGGTATCGGTATCAGCGGGATGGCGGAGCTGCTCCATATCCTGGGGTTCAAGGTCACCGGTTCCGATCTGCAGTCCTCCGAGATCACCCACAAGTTGCAGCAGAGCGGTATCCGCTTTTTCCAGGGTCATGCCCCCGGCAACATCAACGATGCCGACATGGTGGTCTATTCATCTGCAGTGAAGGCTGACAATCCCGAGCTGGAAGCGGCCCGTCTGCGCAACATTCCCGTCATCCGCCGGGCAGAAATGCTGGGGGAACTCCTGAAAGTGGCGGAGACCAGTATCGCCGTGGCCGGAACGCATGGCAAGACCACCACGTCGTCCATGATCGGGACGATGCTCACCACGGCTCAGCGGGACCCTACCATGGTCATCGGTGGCATCGTGAAGAGCTTGGGCTCCAACACCCGCCGCGGACAGGGCGACATTATCGTGGTGGAGGCCGACGAGTTTGACCGCAGCTTCCTGTCGCTGCGCCCCACGCTGGCCGTCATCACCAACCTGGACCTGGAGCATTTGGACAGCTACGAGAACATGGACGAGCTGAGCGCGGCCTTCGCCAAATTCGCGAACGCGGTGCCGTTCTACGGGCGGGTGGTGGCCTGCCTTGACGAGCCCAATTTGCAGGCGCTGCTCCCTCGGGTGCAGCGGCCTATCACCACCTACGGCCTGGCGCCCCAGGCTGACGTGCAGGCCCGCAAGCCGGCCTTCCGCGAAGCCCACAGCGAATTCGAGCTGCGGGTGCCGGATGCAGATCCCGTGCAGGTCAAACTGCAGGTGCCGGGTGAGCACAATATCCGCAACGCCCTCGCCGCCGTGGCCGTTGGGCTGGAGCTGCAGGTCCCCCTGGAGGACATCATTGCCGGATTGCAGCAGTTTACCGGCGTGAACCGGCGCTTCGAAATCATGGGTGAGACCGGCAACGTCCTGTTTGTGGACGACTACGCACATCACCCGCGCGAGGTGGCCGCGGTTTTGAAGGCGGCCCGCCAGGGGTGGGACCGGCGGCTGGTGGCCGTCTTTCAGCCCCATCTCTACAGCCGGACGCGGGACTTCCACGAAGATTTTGCCCGCAGCTTTCTGGACAGTGACGTACTGATCGTCACCGACGTCTATCCGGCTCGGGAAGCGCCCATTGACGGCATTTCGGGCGAGCTCATCGCCCGGGACGCCGCCCGCTTCGGTCACAAGCAGGTTACCTACACGGCCGACAAGAACGATCTGGCCAAGGCCGTTGCACCGCTCCTCCAGGAATCGGACATCGTCCTTACGCTGGGCGCCGGCGACATCACCCGGTATAACGCCGGCATCCGCAAGGCATTTGCTGCCCGTCGCTCCGGCGGAAGTGCCGGGAACAGGCGGGCCGGCCGGTGAATCGGCAACAACAGGACACCGTCCGCGGCCCCCTGGCAGGGGGTGAGTTGCTTTTCGACGAACCCATGAGCCGGCACACGACCTACGGCATTGGAGGGCCGGCGGAAGTCTTCTACCGTCCCGGCGACAAGACGGAACTGGGGCGCATGCTGCGGCTGGCCGCCGTGGAGACGATTCCAATAACTCTCCTGGGCTCGGGCAGCAACTGCCTGGTAAGCGACGCCGGGGTGCCGGGCATGGTGGTGACCCTGGCCGGGGCGCTCAAGGAGCTGCACTTGGAGGGCGGCAGGGTGGTGGCCGGCTCGGGCGTCATGCTGGGCCACCTGGTTAAGCGCTGCCTGCAGATGGGGCTGACGGGCGTGGAAAGTCTTATCGGGGTTCCCGGCACGCTGGGCGGCGCGCTGATGATGAACGCCGGCGCCTTCGGCGGCGAGATTTCAGCCCACCTGATTCGCGTCCAAACCTTGACCCGGTCGGGCGCAGCCCGCACCTACCGCCGCGACGAACTGACCTTCGCCTACCGCAGCTCCAGCTTCAGCCCCGACGAAGTGATCGTCGAAGCCGAGTTTCAGTTCGAGCCCGGCCTGGCGGACAAGATGGCCCGCCTGCGCAAGCAGACCTCGCAGGAGCGGAAGTCCCGGCAGCCGTTGAAGCACCGGTCCGCGGGCAGCGTCTTCAAGAACCCGGCGCCGGACCGGGCTGCCGGCATGCTCATCGACCAGGCCGGCCTGAAGGGCACGCGGCGGGGTGATGCCGAGATTTCCACCAAGCACGGCAACTTTTTCATCAACCACAACAGGGCCACTGCCGAAGAGATGGTTTATTTGATTACCCTCGCCGCGCGCACCGTGAAACAGCAGTTTGGCACGCAGCTGGAACTGGAGATCAAGACCCTCGGCTTTGAGCCGGGTACGTGGGACCATGCCGGCTTCACGCAGTAGGGGCCGGTCGCGCCTCGGGGTGCAGCTGCGCCGGGTGCGCACGGGGCTGCTGGCCGTGGCGCTGGCTGCCACCGGCTGGCTGGTGGGCAGCGCGGCGCTGGCATACATCGAGTCCATCGGCGTATTCCAACTGCGGCGCGTCGAGGTGCGGGGGAACAATATCTTGACCCGCTCGGAAGTGATCAAGGCCATGGCGCTGCCCCTCACCGGGTCCATTTTCCATGTCGACCTGCCGGCTGTGCAACGGCGGGTAGAGCTGCTGCAATACGTCTACGGCGTCCGCTTGGGCCGAAAATTTCCCCACCGGATTTACATCGACATCGTCGAAAATCAGCCCTTGGCCTATGTGGCTGCGCCGGAATATTTCATTATCAGCGCCGAGGGGGTGGCCCTGCCTCTGCCCCGTGGCCGGTTCGAGCTGGAACTGCCCACGGTGACCGGCACCGACTCGGCCTTGACCGCGCTGTCCAAAGGCAGCATCGAGGGTCACGGCCAGCTGCAAAGGGCCTGGGACCTCCTCACCTACATCCGGAACTCCTTTCCCATGCTGTACAGCGAGCTCAGCGAGGTGGTCTTTGGCCGGGACGGCGAGATCACCCTCTACATGGCCGAGACCTCCACGCCCGTAAGGCTGGGGCAGCGCGACCTGCTGTTGCGCATTGCCACGCTGGATGCCTTTCTAAACACCCTCTCCGGCAAGCGCAGCCTGCTGGACTACGCCTACATCGATTTGCGCTACGACCGCCAGGTGGTGGTGCGGGAGCGGGCCTGAGCCATGCCTAACCACAACGGCCAACTGCGCATGATCTCCGCCCTGGACCTGGGCACCAGCCAGGCCTGTGCGGCCATTGCCATGCTGGATGAGGACGGCCAGCTGAGCGTCCTGGGCACGGGCCGCGCACCCATGGCGGGGCTGCGCAAGGGCCAGGTGGTGAACGTGCAGGAGACGATCGCCTCCATCGAAGCGGCCGTGAGCGAGGCCGAGACCAGGGCCGACGTGCGCATGGACGGCGTCTACGTGGCGCTCTCCGGCGAGGATATTCGCAGCATGAACAACACCGGGGTCATCACCATCAGCCGCGGCGATCCCCGCCAGCCCCACACGCAGCAGATCACCGCGGAAGACATCGACCGTGTGCTGGAACAGGCCCAAGCCATTACCCTGCCCACCGAGCGGGAAATCCTCCATGTTCTGACCCAGGAGTTCCGCGTCGATCAGCACCACGGCATCCAGGCTCCATTGGGACACATCGGCCACCGGCTCGAAGCCCGGGTCCACCTGGTCACCGGCAACGCCGCCGCCGCCCAGAGCCTCGTGCGCTGCGTCGAGCAAGCGGGGTTATACGTGGAGACGCTGGTGCTGGCGCCATTGGCCTCGGCCTACGCCGCACTCGACCAGACCGAGCGCGAACAGGGCGTGGTGCTGCTGGACATGGGCGCGGGCACCACCGAAGTCATTGTCTACTTCGAGGGGGGCGTGCGTCATACCGCTATCATCCCCTTCGGCGGCGACCGCATCAGCAGCGATATCGCCCAGGTGCTGCACACCACTTTCGAGAAAGCTGAAGCGCTGAAGCGGCAGTTCGGCTACGCAAAATTCCCCGCCACGGTGGAGAACCGGGAGCTCACCATTGACGGCATCGCCGGACGCGCGCCGCAGATTTCCTCCAGCCGGGGGCTGGCTGCGGTCATCGAGCCCCGGGTCGAGGAGATCCTGCAGCTCTGTCGCCACGAGATCCGCAAAAGCGAGGTGAGCGACCGGCTCACCTTCGGCGTGGTGGTCACCGGCGGCGGGGCCCTGCTCACCGAACTGGAGGAGAAGGCTGGCGAAGTCTTCAGCGCCGCCATCAAGATCGGCTACCCGCTGCACGTGACGGGCCTGGAAGACGCGGTGAACTCGCCGGTGTACACGACTGTCATCGGCCTGCTGCTGTATGGCCGGGAGTACGAAGAGACCTACGGCCCCCCCCCGCGTCCCGGCGGGGCCGGCCAGTTTTTAAGAGGCCTGGGCACCCAGGTGAAGGAATTCTTTAGCGAGCTGTTTTAACCCAGGAGAGGAGACCGATTATGTTCTTCGAATTCGATGACTACGACATGATGAGGGCAAAGATCAAGGTGGTTGGCGTTGGCGGGGCCGGTGGCAACGCCATCAACCGCATGATTGAGGACCAGCTGCTGGGGGTCGAGTTCATTGCGGTCAATTCCGACGCGCAGGACCTGGAAAACAACCTGGCCGAAGTCAAGCTTCAGATCGGCAAGACCCTCACCAAAGGATTGGGGGCCGGCGCCGACATCGACATCGGCCGCCAGGCGGTGGTAGAGGACCACGAGTACATCGGAAAAGCCCTGGCCGACGCCGATATGATTTTTGTCACCGCCGGGATGGGTGGCGGCACCGGCTCAGGCGCGGCGCCCCAGATCGCCCGCATCGCCCGGGACCTAAACACCCTCACCGTGGGCATTGTCACCCGCCCCTTCCTGTTCGAAGGTCGCCACCGGGCGCGCCGGGCGGAGCTGGGCATCCAGGAATTGCGCAAGCATTGTGACACGACCCTGGTGATCCCCAACGAGACCCTCCTGCACGTCACCGATGCGGGCACCTCCTTCACCGACGCCCTCAAAATGGCCGACAGCATCCTCCACCAGGCCACCCGGGGCATCTCCGATCTCATCAACATCCACGGGCTCATCAACCTGGACTTCGCCGACGTGCGCACGGTCATGCTCAACATGGGCGACGCCATCATGGGCACCGGCACCGGCCACGGCGAAGAGCGTGCCATCCTGGCGGCCCAGCAGGCCATCTCCTCTCCCCTGCTGCAGAACTGCAACATCCAGGGCGCCCAGGGCCTGCTGGTGAACGTCACCGGTGATCCCTCCATGAGCCTCCACGAGGTCAACGACGCCGCTTCCATCATCTACGAGGAGGCCGGCGAGGACGCCAATGTCATCTTCGGCGCGGTCATCGATCCCAGCCTGGCCGACGAATTCCGCGTCACGGTCATCGCCACCGGCTTCAACCAGCCCCTGGATGACCTCCCCATCCCCGCCCTGGCTGCCAACGGCTTGACCGCTCCCGACGGGCTGCCGGGGCGCGCCGATCCTCTCAAGGTGCTTCGGCACCGGGCGCCCGCGGACGGTATGGCGGTGGTGGACAGCGAGGATGAGGAAATCCTCGTCTTTGGCGACGACCTGGAGGTGCCCGCCGTTCTGCGGGCTCAATCTTCCTCCCGACCGGGGAGCCAGCCAGCCGCCTGACCCGGTTGACTGGTCCCCGCACAGCAAAGCCCCCTCTTCACGGCAGATCCGAGGGGGCTTTGCTTATATTTGTCTACGGCGCGCAGGCATTGGGCCAGCAGTACAGCTAGACCTTCTCCCCCCTGGCCCGCAGCTCCCGCACCACGGCGCCGATGCCCTTCTTGTCGATGATGCGGATGCCCTTGGCCGAGAGTGTAAGCGTCACAAAGCGCCCCTCGTCCTTCATCCAGAACCGCTTCCGCTGCAGGTTCAGGTCGAACCGCCGGCGGGTCCGGTTTTTGGCGTGGCTCACGTTGTTGCCGGTCATGGGCCCCCGGCCGGTCACCTGACAGTATTTGCTCATGCTCTCCCTACGCCAAAATGTTGTGCTGCCGTCAGTCGGCAGCAGCGGGAAGTTACGGCGTCGGGCCGGGCGTGAAAAGCCCTACCTCGCCCCGTCTACGCCCCACAGTCCCATCCCTTTCGAGCCTGTCCCGCTTCGCCCCGCCGTAACTTGTGCCGTCCCGATGCTTCGGGAATCGGGAGGCGGCGGCCAACGGCGGGGGGAGGGGCTTCAAGGGTGGGTTCATCCCCTTCCCACAGCCTCCGGGCTTGCTATGCTGCCGTTTACCGGCCGCCGCTCGAGTCCTTGGTGGCTCCACACGAGTAACACATGTGGCCGCGAACCTCTAGCGTGCGCCGCCTGCGTCCCGCACCCGCCAGACAAACCACCCGGCGCCGCCGCCCAAACCTAACGCGAACAGCCACCAGGGGTAACTGACCGGTGCCTCCCCGGCGGCCAGGGCCGGGAGGTTCCACATGAAGCTGGCGATAATCACGAGCCCGGCGGCGATCTCCACCAGCCAGTCCGAGCGGCGGAACGGCGAGGGAGCATCCGGCGGCAAGCCGAGCAAATAGACCCCGCCCATGATGATTCCTACGGACACCAGCACCGGCGCCAGCACCGGGCCGGACCAGGGCAGCGGGATCAGGAAAAGGATATCCCAGTC
>JADFSS010000016.1 GCA_022560655.1 Candidatus Neomarinimicrobiota bacterium | reverse complement strand
GACCGGCACAGCCTGGCTGGGTATGCTGGTAATCATCGCCATCGGCTGGCTGGTGGTGGCCTGGCTTTATAAGAAATCAGCCAGGGTTCCGGGCTTCTAAACAAGGGCCGGCCATCAATTTTCAAATAGCCCCTGCTGACAGCGGAAGGGGCTTTGTGTCTGTACGGCGTCAGAGCATTGTGGACCACTGGAGTGTTATTGCTAAGAGGCACTTTTGCTGAGTTAACCCCGCCAGCAGGCGGATGACACCCTAACCGTTCTTCCCGACGGGATCCGTCGGCAGTGGCAGTTGGCAGACCTCAAGCTGAGCTCACTGCAAACGCAAGCGGGTAGACGGAATTAAGGAATTGACTATACTTGAACGCTCACAAGGCCTGCTGTCGGAGAGAATCCGCTATATGCCGGCGCCGAGGCCCAGTTGGGTGTTCAGGTTATGCAGCAGAATCCGGAACATTTCACCCGATTGTGTTGCCGGCAAGTGGGACAAGTCCTGATGCACCGGGAGCGCCAATTGAAACAGATTGCCTTCCCGCGTCAGCCTGGCCCCGATATCCTGCAATCTGTGGGCTACGGCCCGATTTTCAGGCAGTAGAATACCTCGCAGTGACCGAATACCTCTTAGGCCTGCGAGCAGATAGAGGATCCCCAGGAGCACTTTCCCCAGGCCCCGATGCTGATAATCATCAGCGATGGTGATGGCAATCTCCGCGCTATCCGGCGGGTCGTCCTGGCGTATAAAGCGTGCGATTCCCAAACCACGGAGATCGGGAATCGCCGGATTGATGGCGCCCCAGGCGACGTGGTCGATCTGGTCTGGGTTCGTAAGATAGTCAAGCTGGCTTTCCGTCAGATGATCCACCGATGAGAAAAACCGCAGATAACGCGAGCGGGGAGAGAGCTGGCGTAGACCCTCCCGAAGGCGCTCTTTATCCGTCGGCAATACCTGGCGTAGAAGTACGTTGTCGCCCTCAGGCAGGGTAAAGGGAAAAGCATATGGTTGCGGTGCGGTCATAATCATTATCCGTTTCTAGCAAATTTATTGCTCAATTACTGTGTGTGGCTCTCAAGGATATACGTCGACACTTCCATATCATAGATATCGCTAGATGGTGCAGCCAGTACCCTGTTCCGATTCCATACTTCCGGCATCGTCCTGAAGAGCTTCACCCTTCCTGAGTTAATTCAAAAGAGGCCATAGGGAGGATTGCATTCATAGAAGACGATCTGTCCCTTCCGATAAAGATTGCATCTTTTTTGGTCACTGACTAACGCCATGCGCTCGGGTTCAAGACTTTGGGGGGCAGGTCGGGTTCGAGTCCTATCCGCGGCACAGGCAGCCAACTCGTGCATCATCGGTCGCTATTGGGCGATAAACTCGATGAGCGCCTTGACCACCCCCTCGTCTCTGAGAAGCCGTCGGTGGCCGAGACCCTCCGTGCCTATGAATTCGACGTCCGGCAGACCCTGCGCAAATCCCACCCCTTGCTCGAACGCTACTTCCCGGTCCTCCTTGTCGTGAACCACCAGGAATGGCATTACGAGAGAGGCCACCAGCCGGTCGGGCGAGAAGTCGTAAACGTTGACCTGCCGGGTGCGCTCGAAACGCTCAACGATCCTGGAGGCCAGCCGCGCCCTGACTTTGGGGGTCAGGCTGATTTTCTCGGCAAACTGGTCAAAGACATAGTCCATGGAGTAGGGCGCTGCAATGAGCACCACCCTCTTAACGGGCAGTCTGTGCTTGTGGAGCGCCGCCACGGTGGCCAGCCCTCCGAACGAGTGCCCCACCATGGCATGCACGGGGGCGAACTCCTCGTGCAGGCGCGCCAGCAGTTCTACTATCTCGGGGAGGTTGGTCGTCTTGCCATCTGAATCGCCGTGGGCCGGCAAGTCGACGGTTACAACACGGTAGCCCCTCAGATTTAGCGGCTCTGCCAGGTGCCCAAGGCGGGTTCCCCGGCTGCCCCAGCCGTGCACCAGCAGTACCGTCTGCTCTCCGGCCCCCCATTGATAAAGGGCCACCCTCCGGCCCTCAAAAGCATAGCTGGACTTGTCCGCCGAATCGTAATACGGTCGTTCGGACGCAGGCCTTTTGGGCGAGTTGGGGGTGAAAAAGAGCTTGTCAGCCCACCTGGTGGCCAGAGCCGGTGAAACCCTGCACAGGAACACGGTGATAGCCCGGATAATCCTGAGAGCTAGCGGTTGCCTCGCGGCGGACTTAGCGTTGTTGGCAGTCATATGATCGGCCTGAATTAGCAGTCAAATAGGATGATGCCGTCTTTCGTGGAGTTCAAAATTATCGGCGCCACCGCAGTAGTTCAAGCAGTAGTTGCGCATCCTGACTCGCAGGCAGGTCTAGAAAAGAATGAGCGGTTTCAGGAAAAATTCCGTGACTGACATCGGCTCGTCACTGAATTTTTGCCCATCGTAGGTCTTACGATTCTCATATACGAAACCGGCCTTGAGCCCCACAAGCCAGTTCCGCAGCGGGTAGAACTTACCGTATTCAAGCATGACTCTTGAAGGGCCGCCGTCAAATCCCAGTGTAGGCACCTGGATCTCCAGCGCCATCAAGCTGTTCTTGCCAAGTCCAAGATCTTTCAACCCTCTTGCGGTTATCTGCCGCGTCAGGGTTATGCCTGCAGTATTGGCGAGGTCCGGTGACCCATACCACCGATACCCTACTTTCAGGTCCCATGATCGCCGGCGATCACCATCTTTACCTGCCCCCTTGATTTTCCATTCGGCTCGAAACCAGGGGCCGGGAACAATCACATTGTCAAACAGCTGATGCAGGCCGGTGGTCAGTACCAGCCCTGCCACTCCGGTTGCCTCGACCACCAACTCATCCCTGTCATTAAGGTCCCAGAACGTGGCCAGCTGCCCCAGAAACAGGCTCATGGACCACGGCTCCTGATAGCCCGCGCCCAGGCTCCTGAGCAGGTTGAAACCCGGCCACAAATCGAACGCGTGGTAAATGCGGCTGCTGGTCGATTCGGTCCAGGATGAGAGTGCCGCGAGGGGGTAGGTGGTCAGCTCGATTAGAAAATATTGGGGCCGGGCGGATTTACGCAGCAACTCCCAATAGAGCCGCACCTCGTCCTCCTCCCAGAGGGTGAAATCGTCATCCTCGCGAAATTGAACCAGCAGGCTGCCGTAGGTGCGGTAAGGTCCGGGCACCACAAAGGCGTGCCAATCCCTGTCCAGCCAGCGCCATGAGCCGAGCGGCGCGCTTGCCCCGCGGGAGTTCCCGCCAGCGGACAGGACTACGGAATGTCCCAGGGGCAGAAGGCTGAGATACCCGACTGCGATGAGACTTCGGAGCAACAGAGGCATCTGCTGCAATTTAGATCAGCTAACTTATCGGGCGGAACCCTATCATCCACCTTCAGCCCGACCGCGTGAGTAGGTTCTTGAAATAGTGTTTGTTGAGGGGATTCGCCCAACCTTTGCCGCTAACGACTGATTGGCTGCCTTGCTACGGCGCCTTATCCACTTGACCACATCTTGAGCGCCACCTGCGAAGATCCCCGGAATTACTTTTTCCGGTTGATCAGAAAGTGTCCGCATATTTGTCATGGCCTGCAAGCCGGCTGCAAAGATCAACGGGAGCGCTACCGCCAAACCGAGCGCCAGCCGGGTCCCGCTGATCAATCCCTCAAACATGGTGCTCATGATATGCCCCCAATGTAAGGTAGCGGCTCTTATAGATCCTTAATTGTCAGTGAGTTGTCGACATCGGCGGCAGCTGTCATCAGCGCCTCAAACGCTGCCCCGGAAACTGCCTTCCAGCTGACCATCGCTCAACTTTCAAGCCAGCGAAAGGGCCACTTCTGGCGCTTAGTTGGTTGGATTTCCCGGGCGGGGCGTCAAGGTTGGGTATTGAGGCGCCAATCGTAATGCCGGTACTGCACACGCCAGGTCGCCGCATCATGCTCGCTCAGCAAGGAGTGCAGCTGCGGATGGCATCGGGCGATGTAGCGCAGCACCTGTGCCGACTTACATGATAGCGGCCAGAGCTATGACTTAGGGATAAAAGCCCGGCCCGGTGACTTTTGCCCGTCATGCGCCGCAAAGGCGCAGCTCCGGTTGACATGAGTTTCCGGGTTCGAATGGTCGGGAGGCCTGAGGGCAGAATCCCGCTTGGCTATGCCAGGATCAGACTAAAAGAGCGACAGCACCAGTTGTGGCGCCAGGTTGGCCTGAACCAGTGCCGCCAGGGCCGTCTGCTGAATAATTTGCGCCTGGATGAGCTTGAGCTGCTCCTTGGCGAAGTCGGTATCTTCAATACGGCTGCGGGCCCCCTCAATATTCGTGATGGTCACGCTCAGCTGGTCTGCCCGCGACTCCAGGCGGATGGTGAATTCCCCTGCGTCCTGTGCCCGGGTATTCAAGGTCTCGATGGCGGTGTCCAGCGTAGCGATAGCGGCTGACGCGGCGCTAGCATCGGAGACGGACAAGGCTGTGATCGACAAGGCCGCCGAGTCGGCGCTCAGCAGTGAGATCGTGAGAACATCACCAGCACTGGCGCCCGTCTGAATGACCTTGCTTGTAAAGCTGCCGTCAATGAGTTTGGTATCCAGGAAGGTGGTGTCATCCACGATCGCGTCAATTTCATCCACGAGGGAATCGATCTGCCCCTGAATTGCGGTACGCTCCGTGGTGGTGAAGGTGTCGTCCGCTGCCTGCAGCGCCTTTTCGCGAATGGTCTGCAGCAGGTCGCCGATGGCCAGAAAGCCACTTTCAGCAATGCTCAGTACATTCTGGCCGGTCTCCACATTCGCCAGGGCCTGCTCCAGCCCGCGGCGATTGGCTTCCAAGGTTCTGGCTATGGAGAATCCAGCGGGGTCATCCCCGACCGAATTGATGCGGCGGCCGGTGGACAGTCTTAGCAGTCCCTCCGTGACGGCCTTATTGATTTCATTCAGGCTGTTAAGGGCCTGTTGCGCGGCTAGATTGAACCGTATTCGAGTTAGACTCATAGCTCCTCACATTGCGGCATGAAGTGGTTAAAGTCTCGAACGAAATGGCCTCTCCAGCGCAATGAGAGCCATCAGGCATCAATATTTATGATTGTGCCTCATTATAGCCATGGATTTGACCAAATGCAAGTTGTTGTGCTTGATTTTGTTGAGCTTTGTCGCCCATCGTTTCGATAGCGGTGGGACCGTCGGGGCTGCTCGAGAATTTTATGCGGGCGCACGCCCAGCCCGATAGAGGATCCGGGCATCACGCTACAGCACGGATTCGAATATTTCGAAATGTTTCCGCGCCGAGCGCTCCCACGTAAATTTGCTTGCCTGGACGAGACCCCTTTCCCGCAGGGTCTGGCGCAGCTTTTCATCCTCCACCAAGGTGTGCATGGCAGCATAGATTTCCTCCACCGAGCGCGGGTTCACCAGCAGGGCCGCATCACCCGTCAGTTCAGGAATGGCGGTGACATTGGAGGTGATGACCGGACAACCGCTGGCCATGGCCTCCAGTATGGGTAATCCGAAGGTTTCATGGATGGATGGGAAAACAAAGGCCAGTGCACCCCGGTAAAACTTGACTAAATCCTGGTTGGCGACACGCTCGCGCATCAGCAACAAGCCAGGAATGTCTGGATCGAGCCCCTCGTAGTTGGGTAGAATGGCCAGCAAATCCGGACGGCTCTCCACCGCGAGCTGCGTATAGGCCTCAATGACCCGATCCACGTTTTTTTTAGCAGCGTATTGGGCGACCTGTAACAGATACGGCTTGGCGGGACGATGCTTTTCACCAGCGGGGTGAAAGACCTCGTGATTTACGCCGTGGTAGATGTGGACCACTTTTGTTTTGGGCACGCCAAAGACGGTGATCACCTCCTCGGCCCCAAAGCGGGAAACGGCAATCACCTTGTCGACTTTCTTGCGGAACCACTTCCATTCGCGAGCCACCTGCCGGTTGAAGGTCTCTCCAACGGAGGCTTCTAACGGGTCGGGATAGAACTCACGCATGCTTAGAGTGTGGGAAGCCAGGCCATGCACGGTGCCTACGATGGGTCGCTTCCAGTTGCGCAACCCGGCCACGGGGAAGCGTGCACTGATCAGAGCCGGGTCCCAGATGAGATCCACCTGACCCAAGTCTAGTTGCTCTGTGGGCAGCGAAACGGGCTCCACACCCAGTTTGATGAGCTCCTGCTCTAGATTCTCACGGTAGATTTGCAGGCTGTAGACCGGCTCGTCCCTCGTGATAATACCTAACTTCATCGCAGCTTTTCGGAAGCCAGGCAGCCTAATTTGGGTTCGTGAAGGCCGCAACTCATCCACCGCGTGGAAAAATACTTCCCCCAGGCAAGGGGTCGCTGCTGCTTACTTGGGACTACTTGAATTGATGGTTCTCCAGTGGCCCCGACAAGTGATTTTCGGGCGACCTCTTCTCCGGGAGCCCACGGCAGCGGCAAGCTATCCACACCACGGGCTCATTTCAACCTATTTGCAGGCTGCTGACGGTGACCGCTCTATCAGCAGGCCTGCGGCCATTTAAGAGCCCACCCAGCCTTGATCTGACCGCCGGAGCAGTATTGGCCGCAGAAATCAGGGCGAACCGTGGTTTTGGTATGATAATTGCGGTGATTTGTGTGACGGCGCCGGGGCCGGCTATTTTTGACGCAGCATTGTACCCAGGGGCCCTGCCCCAACCCACTATGGGGCAGGCGGAGCACCTAAGCGTGGCACCTTATTCCCTGGGTATCCATTGGACGGGTGCCACCCTACGATCAGTTGAACCTGTCCGGGACAGGCCCTGTCTTTCCCGGGCAGGAAAGTCCCTCCGGACACGTCCTAGGCAAGCTCCTGTCGCCTCAACGACGTTCCCAGGTTTGACCTTGGAAGCAGTCGTGAATAATTTGTTTGATCACTGCGCAGGAGGCCCCCATCTCGTCCATCTCAGGGGGTAACGGGCGCTAGCTCTACGCCAATCACCCCTCCGATGACAACCAGAGGCGGTCCCTCAAAAGGATCACGCTTACCGAGGATAGCACACCCTGTCATGGTCGGTGGTAGCGGGCCTAAGCTTGATATTGCCGCCTGCACGGCAAGGGGCTAATTTGAATGTGCGGGGCACAGTCCCCGTTTTTATATTCTGTGAGTTCATGGGGGCGCAGCAACACTCGATGACGACGTGATCGGATGCATTAACGCAATACTACCCGGCCATCCGCCACGGCTGGCCGTGGTGTTAGGGGTGCTGCTTGCCTTCGGCACGGGCTTGCTGGCGGCTAGCCCGAAGGGCAGCCAGCGACCAGCAAACGCAGCTGCAGGTTCCCTGTTGGTGGGCGGCCCGCACGCACGCATGATGGACGGAATGATCATTGTCAAATTCAGGGAGTCGCTTCCTCCCACCCCGAGGCTTTCCCGCACCGGGATACGGTCTCTGGACAAATTGCTGGCTGCGCAACAGGTAACTGCTATCGAGCCCACTTTTCACGTCCCGGCTCGTCTGCAGCTCAGCTCCGGTCGCCAGTTGCTTCGGGTCTATAGCGTGACCTTCAGCGGTGGACTGAATCCCCGCCAGATGGCGGCACGGATCGCCCGCCACCCCAGCGTAGAGTATGCCGTCCCTAAATATGTGCATAGGATCTCCGCGCCCACTCCCGCTGCAGCCATACCCAACGACTCCCTTTATGCTCTGATGTCCCACCTGTCCCACCTGTCGGTGCCCGCAGCCTGGGATGTGGTCAAAGGCGAGCAGGGCGATGTGGTGATGGCAGTGGTGGACGGCGGCACCAACTGGCGGCACGAGGACCTGCAGGCCAATATGTGGATCAACCCGGGCGAAATACCCATGGACGGTCTGGACAACGACGGCAACGGCTACCCCGATGACATTCACGGCTGGAATTTCGCCAACGATTCGGGCGACCCTGACGGAATCGTCGGTGCCCCTCTCAATGCAGAGCACGGCACAGCCGTGGCTGGCGTGGCGGCGGCAGTGACGGACAATGTGGTGGGGATAGCCGGAGCCAGCTGGAATGCACGCCTCATGGCTGTCAATGCCAGCTGTGAATTGGATTCTTTCATTTGCTTTGGATACGAGGGGGTGGTGTACGCCGCCGCCAACGGTGCAGACCTCATCAACATCAGTTGGGGATCGACACATACCGATCTCACGCCCAGCGAGGAGCGCTTACTCCTGAAATTCTGGCAGGACGTGTCCGATTTTGCAACGGAAAATGGCGCGCTGATTGTTGCCGCAGCGGGCAATGGTCCCCTGAATAACGACTTGGGACTCCACTTGCCGGCCAGCGGACCTGATGTACTGTCGGTGGGTGCCATCGGCAAGTCATCGGATGCCATCGCAGGCTTTTCCAACTATGGCATCACGGTGGATGTCTTCGCGCCGGGGATAGGCATCAATTCTACTTTGCCCGGCAATGACTATAGCTCCACGACCTCTGGAACGTCTTTTTCAACGCCACAGGTCATGGGGATAGGCGCCCTGGTTAAGACGCGTTTTCCAGGCCTTACGCCAAAACAGCTGGCACAACAGCTTCGTGTGACGGCTGATCCCATCGATGCCGCCAATTCTGCCCTCCTTGCGGGGTTGCTGGGCAGGGGCAAGGTGAATGCCCTGCGGGCCGTCACCGATAGCACAACGCCCGCCCTCCGCATTGTGGAGGTTACCTTTTTTGATCAGGGACAGGATGGAATCATTGGGAATGGTGAGTGGGTAAACCTTACGGTAAGCCTGACCAATTATCGTGGTGATGCCGCCGGCGTCGGCCTGACCCTTGCTCTGGACGATCCCGAAATTGTAATCACCAGCAGTAGCGCATTCATCCCCGCCCTGGCCTTTGGCGATACCGCTCGCGCGGACTTTCAGTTCAGTGTTGGGGAGCTGGGCGATGAGCATCCCTTGCCCTTCATACTGGAAATCGACGCTGGTACCTACCGGGACAGGGAGATATTTAAGCTCCATGCCAACGAGCCCCTTGTATTCACGCACGATACCGGGCCTTTGCGCGTCTCCCTTACAGCGGAGGGGAACATCGGCTGGACCGGGTTCGCCGATCTTTCGCTGGGCGAGGGGTTTGTCTATAACGGCACCAACCTGCTATTTGAAGGCGGCCTGCTGGTGGCCACATCCGCCAGTAGGGTTTCAGACTGCATCCGTGGAGTCAACGAGGAGCTGGAGCGGGATTTCGGGCTTATTCCCGGAGAAACGCTGACCATCGGCGAGGGGCCGATTGCCCACGAGGAGGGATTGGTTGTGATCGGCGATCAGGTGGCTTCCTTTCCCATTGGTTTGAAAGTGGAGCAGCAGAGCTACGCCGACACCTCCGACGAGTACAACGATTTTATCATCCTTCGATACGTGATCACCAATACCAGCTTCAGTGAACTGACCAACCTCTATGCGGGACTGTTTTTCGATTGGGACATTAACGCAGATGCCATGGATTTTGCGCGCTTCGATGCCGACCGCCGGATGGGCAACGTTCAGAACGATGATTCAGCCCCAACGTTCCTTGCTGCCACAAGGCTGTTGAGCAAGAACGCAGATCTGTCCTATCGCTCCATTCACAACCCCAACGAAATTTATGGAGGGCCAGGATTAGACGGATTTACCGCCCTTGAGAAGTGGGCTTACCTGACCAACGGGATCCAGACGCAAACACTGAACAACGTGGATGCTTCCACCCTGACAACCGTCGGACCCCTGGCCCTTCAACGCGGGGAGTCAGTGGAGGTGGGCTTCGCGATCATCGGCGCCACCACCAGGCAGGCGCTGGAAACCCACGCCGACAACGCGCAGCAATTATGGGACAGCGCTATCCAGCCGCCGCTGGCCAATCACACCCCGGTGCTGACCCGCGTCCTCCCCGACACAACCATCGGCGCGTCGGAGCTCCTGACGTACACTTACCACGCTGAGGACGCCGATGGCGATGCGCTGGTTTTCAGCTTGTTCAACGCGCCCGCCAGCGCCTCGATCGACCGCGAAACCGGTGTTCTTACCTACCAGCCCGCCGCATCCGATTCGGGGGCGCAAACCTTTGCCGTGGCGGTAAGCGATGGTCAACTGGTCAGCGCCAGGCGTTCCATCGTCATCGTGGAGAAATTGGCTTTCGTCCTGGGCCAGAGCTACGCCAACCCGTTCAGTTTATCAGCCTCCGAGGGAGTTACCATCGATTATGAGTTGGCCCAGCCGTCGCAAGTCAAGCTGGTGGTGTACGACCTGCTTGGCCGGCGCGTCCGCACGTTGGTAAGTGCTTCTCAGCCGCCCGGCAAATATCATGTACTTTGGAATGCCAGGGATGATCGTGGCCGCCGGGTGAGTACCGGCGTCTATCTTTATCGCCTTGAGGCCGGCAACTTCAGCGTGGCGCGTAAGATTGTGGTGCTCAAGTAAGACACGCCTTGCCCACTGACCTGAGCAGTGCTGAAGCCTTAACTCCTGGTTGCGCAACCGTAGCATATGCGCCCACAGCTCCACTCCCACCTGACCTCTTTTCGACGCACCCCCATGAGGGATTTCTCCCGCCCTTGCACCTCGGTGAGTGCCTGGGCTGATGTTGTGATTGTGTTGCATTTCGGCGGCAATTCGCTCATATTCACTGGGACGCAAAAATGCAGCCGCCGGTCAGACGTGGGACCCCTCGGAAATAGAGGGTGGCGACTCTACACTGCTAGCGGGAAATCACAACAGTGACGGTTACGGCCATAATAAATATGGGCAACGGGGCATCGCGGGGCTGGTGCAATCGCTGACTGAACAGCTGCGACGGCTCATCGCCGCGCCCGATTTTGGCAATGCGGAAAAGAATCGCACTGCCGGATTGCTCAACGCAATCCTCGTAGGCGGGCTGGCACTCGTACTGGTGGCAGGCATCGTCAATGTGCCGACCTCACCCCGGCCCCTCTCTCAGATGATCGCCTTCGTGGTGTTGCTGCTCTGGCTGATGGCCGCATGGCTACTTTTCCGCAGGGGCCACCTCAGGCTGGTCAGCATTCTATTGCCCGTGACTGCGTGGATCATGATCACCCTCCTGGTGATCTACTCCGGCGGAATTCAGTCGCCCAATCTGGCCGGCTATATCGCATTAATATTAGGCGTTGTTCTACTTTTTGGGCTTCGCTACGGTATCGCCGTGACGGTCGTAAACGCCGCCGCCGTGCTCATCATCATGGCTGCCGGCGCAGGGCAAATGCTTCCCCCCCAACAGCTGATTTACAGCCCGATAAGCATGTGGACTGTGTACTTGATCTGGTCTGTGTTGGCCCTGGCTTTGCTATATCTGGGCACCAGGGAAATCAATTTCGCGCTCCAGCAAGCCAGTATCTATGCCAAGGAGCAGTCGTCCCTGGCCAGGCGGCAGGCCGCAATCGCCGAGCTGGGGCAGGCAGCCTTGGAGACCTCACAAATCGCGGCGCTTTTTGATCGCGCTGTTACGATGGTGGCGGAAATCCTCGCGGTGGAGGTTTGCACAGTGCTGGAACTGTTACCAACGGGTGATCGGCTGATATTAAGAGCCGGGGTTGGCTGGCGGGACGGTCTGGTTGGGACCGCAACCGTTTCGGCAGGCACTCATTTACAGGCCGGTTACACCCTTGCCAGCGACAAGCCTGTGGTGGTGGAAGACCAGCGAGCTGAATCGCGCTTTGCCCCTACCGAGCTGTTGCGGCAGCATGGGGTTGTCAGCGGGCTCACTGTCATCATTCACGCCCAAGGCAGGCCCTTTGGGGTTCTAGGGGCCCATTCTGCGAACAGGCACAAGTTCAATTCTGAAGAGATCTACTTCATGGAGGCGATCTCCAATATCATGGCTACTGCGATTGATCGAATCGCCGCTGAAGAGGCACTGAAAGAGTCGGAGGCAAAGTATCGTAGCATCCTGAAAAACATTGAGGAAGGCTACTTCGAAGTAGACCTTGCAGGCAACCTTACTTTCTTTAATGAAGCCTTGGCAAGGATTGCCGGAGTGCCCAGGGATCAGCTGCTGGGATTGAACAACCGAGACTATACCACCCTGGCTACGTCGCAGAAGATGAATAACATTTTCAGAACCATCTATCGGACTGGGCAACCCGCGCGAGTCGTTGACTATGAGATCATCCGGGGAGATGGTAGCACGGCCATTTTGGAACTGTCGGCGTCTTTGATGCGCGATTTAGAGGATAAACCCATTGGTTTCAGGGGTGTTGTCCGGGATATTACCGAGCGTAGGGAGATTATGAATGCTCTGACTGACTCTGAACAAATGCTCAGGGAAATTCACGACAACGCCCTGGAGGGCATATTCCGCACGACGAAGGACGGGAAGATCCTCTACGCGAACAAGGCCTGCGCCAGGATGTTTGGTTACCCCAGCGTGGAGGAATTTCTTGCGGTTGGCGTCGAGACGTTGTACACCAGCGCTGAGGATCGAGATCATGCACTGAGCATTTATGGCCCCGATGATCGCGTTCAGAATATCGAGCTTCGCTTGCGCAGGAGAGACGGTTCTCCATTTTGGGTGCAGGAAAACGCCATCATCGTGCGCGACAGAGGGGGTAAGGTGTTGTGGTTCGAAGGATTCCTGTCTGATATCACGGCTCGCAAGGAGGCTGAGGAGGCCCTAGTGCAGAGCGAGGCGCAGCTGCGGCAGGCACAAAAGATGGAAGCCGTCGGACACCTGGCCGGGGGTATCGCCCACGACTTTAACAATGTGATGGCACAGATATCAGCGGCGTCGGAGCTCTTGGCCGCTGGTAACAATGATATGGACCTTCAGCGCTACGTTGATATCGTCCAGGGGTCGGTGGAACGGGGAAAATCTGTCACGGATAGAATCCTGCGATTTTCCCGCCAGCAGGAGCCCAGCCGTGACACCTTCTATATCATGGCGCAGCTGAGCGATGTCATTCAGGTGGTCAAGCATATGTTTCCGAAAAATATTGCAGTCAGACTGAAAAGATACCAGGGAAAGGATTTGGCCGTGGGTGACAAGGCCCAGCTACACCATGCGTTCATGAACGTTTGTATGAATGCTGCCGACGCCATGCCAAACGGCGGCCGGCTGACTCTGAGCATGCGCAAGGCACAGGCTGACGAGCCGGCGCGCTTTGGTCGCGATCCCGGCAAGAATTACGTCTGCGTCGTTTTTGAGGATGACGGTGTTGGCATGAGCGGGGAGACCATGGAACGGATATTCGACCCCTTTTTCAGCACCAAGGATCCGGGCAAGGGGACGGGCTTGGGACTGTCAATTGTGTACAAGATTATCAATGACTACCAGGGATGGATTGATGTGGATTCGTCGCTGGGTCAGGGTACCACATTTACCTTGAGCCTGCCCCTGTCAACGGATGCTCCCCCGGCCCGTCCTGCCCAAAAGGATGAGAAGCCGGGCCAGGGGCACGGGGAGCGAATCCTGGTTGTAGAGGACGAACCTGCCCTGCGGTCACTTCTAGAGGAGATACTCGGACAAAGAAACTATGCGATCAGCCTAGCGGAGAATGGAAGGGTCGCCTGGGAAATCTACCAGGACAAGGGCAGCGAGATCGACCTCGTCATCACTGACCTGGGTATGCCGGAGATGGGCGGTAGAGAATTGGCGCAAAAACTTCACTCCGCCGATCCCCGCGTGAAGATTATCGTTACTTCGGGCTACCTCGACCCAGGTGACGAGGCGGATCTGAAGGGCTATGGCGTGCAGGGCATTCTGAATAAGCCCTTCAAACTGAAAGAGGTTATTGAGACTGTAGGAGCGGTACTGGGGGACTGATTCCACCCGCCGGCGGCTACTTGGCCTTCCTCGCCGCTTTTAAGCCCTGCAGGTAGCCAAGTTTGCCCTTCCCGATGATTTGCTTCAGGCAGACATCCGCCAGCACCGACTTTTTCCTGAAGGCCTCCCGCTTGGCAATGTTGGACAAGTGAACTTCCACCACCGGGTAATCCACGGCGGCGATCGCGTCGCGTAGAGCGTAGCTATAGTGCGACAGGGCGCCGGCATTGATAACCGCACCGCCCACCTTGCCCACGTGGTTGTGCAGGCAATCTATGAGGCCCCCCTCGTGATTGCTCTGATAAAAGGTCAGGGTATCATTGTCCAGCTCAGGCTGCTCCCTGAGCCAGGCATTGAGCTCCTCCAGGGATTCCGTGCCATAGATATCCGTCTCCCGTCGGCCCAGAAGGTTGAGATTAGGTCCATGAATGACTAGAAGTCTCAATTGAACCTCCATTGAATATGATCCAGTGCTGAATCGATTTGTTCATCGGTGACCGTGCTGTTGGCTATGGGCCGTCCCAACGACTCCAGCAGAATAAAATGTAGCGCTCCATGGTGGACTTTCTTATCGTGACGCAAAATGGATCGAACCTCAGACTTATCAATGGCCGGTAGTGCCGGCAATTGCAGATGCCCCAGTGGTTCAGCGAGCCGCTCCAGGTCATCTGTAGAAAAGCCTGCCTCCTGTACGCTGATGTGCCCTGCGGCCACCATGCCCATTGCCACAGCCTCTCCATGCCTGAGTGCACCATAACCCATGGTCACCTCCAGGGCATGACCGATGGTGTGGCCAAAGTTCAGAACCCTGCGGCCCAGCTCACCCGGAAGCGCACGCTCCTGCTCGTCCTCTGCAACGATGCCGGCCTTGATGCGACAGGCCCGGACAATAGTATCCTCCACAAACGAAAGATCGGTGAGCTCCACCAGCTTTGGGATTCCCCGGGCCAACTGTTTGAAAAAATCTCCGTCTGTAACCACCGCAGCCTTGATAATCTCGGCGCAGGCGGAAGTGATCTCCCGCCGGGGCAGCGTCCGCAACAGCTCTGGGTCGATGATCACGGCCCGGGGTTGGTGAAAGGCGCCAATAAGGTTCTTGCCTTGTGGGTGGTTGACACCCGTTTTTCCCCCGATGGAGGCATCCACCATTGCCAGCAGGGTCGTCGGTATCTGGATGTATGGAAGGCCCCGAAATAGCGTGGCAGCTACAAAGCCCGCGATGTCGCCCACCACTCCGCCGCCGAGGGCCACGATGATCGAGGTGCGGTCCAGCTCAGCTCTGATAAGGGTATCGTAAAGCCGGGACACCGTCGCCAACTCCTTGGCTTGCTCATCATCCGGGACCAGCGCTCTTGTCACCTGGTAGCCGGCCGCCGACAGGGACGTTTCCAATGGCTGGCCGTACAACTTGTGAACCGTCGGGTTGCTGATCAGCCCCACGCGCTCACCGGGGCACACCTTTGCCAGGATGCCCGCTGCCGAAGCTAGCAGCCCCCGGCCAATCTGAACATCATAGCTCCTCGGCCCCAGGTCGACGGTGACAGTGGTCACGGCGCCGATGCCTGGGGCTCCAGCGTCAGCATCTGAAGTAGTTCATCCGCCAGCGCAGCCGGCTGCCTTCCGTCAGTGCCAAGGGCCATCTGGCTGGCACCCCGATAGAGCGCCTCCCGCTCCTTCAGCAGGTCCGCCAGCCGCCGCCTTATGGGCGCCATGCCTGTCAGCAGCGGACGACCGGATCCCTCACCCACCCGCTGGGCCAGGGTTTTAGGAGTCGCCTGTAAGTAGATGGTCGTTTGCTGGCGCAGGTGGTTCCCGTTGGCGGGCGTCGTCACAACCCCACCCCCACAGGCGATCACCTGCCGCTCCCCTGCGCATCGCTGGGCCAGCAGGCGCTGCTCCTCCTGTCGAAATCGGTCTTCGCCCAACCGCTCGAATATCTCCCCGATGCTGAGCCCCAACTGGCTGGCAATTTCTTCATCCAGGTCGACAAAAGCGTACTCCAGGCGCCGGGCCAAAAGCGCCCCAACGGTAGACTTACCGCTACCCGCCATGCCGATCAGGCAGATATTGCTGCCGCCCCTGGCGTTATGAGATGTCAAAACTCCCTCCAGCCCTAATATTGAGCCGTCGCGCTCATGTGGGCCTTAACCTGGGTCATGCTGTCGCCGCCAAACTTTTCCAGAACGGCATCTGCCAGGACCAGACAGACCATACTCTCGGCGACAATTGAGGCCGCCGGGACCGCGCAGGAATCGGTCCTTTCCTTGTGCGCCAGACCCGGCTCATCGGTGGCGATATCCACCGAGCGCAACGGCTTAATGAGGGTGGGCAGCGGTTTCATGGCCGCCCGCACAACGATAGGCTGGGCATTACTCATCCCAGCCTCAATGCCGCCGGCGTGATTGCTGGCGCGCGTAAGCCGGCCGCTCGCCTCATCCTTGATAATCTCGTCTTGAAAGGCGCTTCCCAGCCGCTCTGTTCCGGCGAATCCGAGGCCGATCTCCACCCCCTCAATGGCCTGAATGGAGCTAAGCGCAGCACTCAACCGGGCTTTTAACTTCAGGTCCCATTGCACGTGGCTGCCCAGCCCGTAGGGGATGCCGGTAGCGATCACCTCGAACGTGCCGCCCACGCTGTCACCGGCACTTTTGGCGGCATCGATGACCTCGATCATGGCCTTCTCAGCCTGTGAGTCAAGGCATCGTACGGGCGAGTCATCCACCCGGGCATTGAGCTGCTCCGGGGTGAGATCAGTTGCCGGTTCCGTTCTGTCGTAAACATTGTGAATGGATACCACGCGGCTGCCCACCTCCATTTCCAACTCACTCAGGAATTTACGGGCCACACTGCCCAAAGCAACCCTCATAGCCGTCTCCCGCGCGCTGGCCCGTTCCAGTACGTTGCGGATGTCGGAAAAGCCATATTTTTTCACCCCTGCCAGGTCACCGTGACCGGGTCGGGGCAGGGTCACCGGTTTTACCTCGCGTTGGGGGGGTTCCAGCGACATGATGTGCTGCCAGTTCGGCCAGTCTTTATTGGGCAGGATCAGGGCAACAGGGGAGCCCAGGGTCTTGCCATGCCTTACGCCGGTGAAAATTTCCGCCCGGTCGCGCTCGATGGCCATGCGCTTTCCCCGGCCGTGACCGCGCTGACGCCGGGCCAGGTGGAAGGCGATATACGCCTCGTCGATCTCCAGCTCGGCCGGCAGCCCCTCGATGATTCCCACCAGCCCCTTACCGTGAGATTCGCCGGCCGTCAGCCAGCGCAGTTTGCGCATCATGATCTACCGCCCGCAACTGTTTCCGCAGCAAGACTGACCGCGTGATCCTCCACGGCTGAGCGCAACAACGATTTGAGTACCTCCAGCTCCAGGGCCGGGTGCAGTTGCCCGGTGGTGCCGTAAACGGTCTGCGGGAACCAGATTCCCAGCGAGCCCAGCGCCTGGGCAATAAACATGTCCAGACCCGTGATCGTCTGACAGCCCCGCTCCCGCGCCATGTTCAGAAGCAGGGTGTTCTCCGGCCGGTAGATCAGGTCAAAGATGACTTGTCCGCTGTTAACCTGTGGGGGCATTAGGGGGGTCTCATGGTCTGACGGCCACATACCCACCGGCGTGGCGTTGATGATCAGCTGGAACGGTGCCGTGTCAAGTTGCGGTCCCAGTGGCTGCTCCGAAAGGATGGCCTCGCCCACCCGCGGCTCGAAGTCGTGGACGAGCTCCGACCGGGGTGCCTCCCGCCGGGCCGCCACGCAGATTTGGCTGGCGCCCAGGAGCAGCAGTGCCCGCACCGCGGTCCGCGCCGCCCCCCCGGCCCCCAGGACGAGTCCGTGGCACCCCCGGACCTCAAAGCCACTCCGCCGCAGTGCGTCCACCAGGCCGGTCAGGTCGGTGTTGCTGCCCATGAGCCTGCCCTCCTCCACCGCCACGCAGTTCACCGCGCCGATGGCGGCGGCTTCGGGCGCAACCTCGTCAAGGTATGGCAGGAAGCCTGTCTTGTGTGGCAGCGTGATATTGATACCGGCCAGTTCCCCTGCCCGCAGCTGCCGGGCTACCTCAGGCAGGGCGGCCGGACCCATGTCCAGGGTGTCATAGCGGGCGGCCAGTCCCAGCAGTCTGAATACCTCGTTGTGGAGCACCGGGCTGAGGCTGTGGCCGATGGGGTGCCCAATCACCGCAAAGTGTTTCACGACTCCACCGCCTCGCGCCCCATCGTCACGGCGCGTGCCAACTCATGAAAGCCGGGTAGGGAGACCTCCACGCAGTCGGGGTCGTCAAGGATAGTGTCTCCGGAAGCGATGTGCCCCGCCACCGCGAAGGCCATGGCAATGCGATGGTCGCCATAGGTGGCGATGGGTGCGCCTGTCAGGGGTGTCGGCCCCTGAATGCGGAACCCGTCGGGGCGCCGCTCCACCTCGCCGCCCAGGCGAGCAATATTCTCGCAGATAGCCGTTAGGCGGTCGCTCTCCTTGTAGCGCAGCTCACCGGCGTCACGTACAACGGTTTCCCCCACCGCCTGGGTAGCCAGCACCGCCAGAATCGGCAGCTCATCGATGACGGCGGGGATGTCATCCCCAGCGAGGGCGATGCCCCGCAGGCCCGAACTTTGCGCGCTGAGCTGGCCCACCGATTCACCCAGCTCGGTGCCCTGCGCGGACCACGTTACATGGCCGCCCATGCGCTGAAGGGTGCGATAGAAGCCCAGGCGGGTGGGGTTCAGCAACAGGTGCTCGAAGCTGACCACCGCTCCGGGCACCAGCACGGCCAGCGCCACCAGGAAAGCTGCCGAGGAGGCATCGCCGGGCACCTGCAGGTCGAAAGCGGGTAGTGCGGCACGCCCGGAACTTACGGTCACTCCGTCATCCGGTCCCCCGGTATCGATGCCCAGGGCGCGCAGCATGATCTCCGTGTGATCGCGCGTGGGCACCGGCTCCCGCACGGTAACGATGCCCTCGCTCGCCAGCCCCGCCAGCAGCAGGGCCGATTTGACCTGCGCGCTCGGCACCGGCAAGGTGTAGTCCAGCGAGCCAAGCACCACGGGCCGTATGTCCAGCGGGAGGGTCCCGCCGGCCGCTGGTGCGATGTTGGCGCCCAGCTGTCTGAGCGGCACCGTAATGCGTTCCATCGGGCGCCGCGACAGGGAGGCATCCCCGGTGATGCGAGCAGCTATCCCGCGCCCCGCCAGCAGGCCCGCCAACAGCCGCGCCGTCGTGCCGGAGTTGCCGCAATCCAGGTCAGCCTGAGGCGCATCGAAGGCCCCGCCCCGCCCTTCCACCACGGTAACCTCACCGCCGGTGGTGATCATAATGCCGCACTGCTGAAGACAGCGTCGCGTGGCCTGCACATCAGACCCGGAGGCGAGCTTGGTCAGCCGTGACGGGCCGTTGGCCAGGGCGGCCAGCATCAGGGCCCGGTGGGAGATGGACTTGTCACCCGGCAGGCGCATGGGCTAATGAGCCTCCTGCTTCTTCGCCCGGGCTACCAGGAACGTTCTCCCCAGGGCTGGGACCACCTTACCCAGCAGGGCCATCAGCTCACGGAAATCTTCCGGCAACAGGGCCTGCGGGCCATCCACCAGCGCGTGCTCGGGGTCGTCATGTACGTCCACCATCAAGCCGTCGGCGCCGGCGCCTACCCCTGCCATGGCCAGGGGAATAACGCTGGTCCGGTTACCGCTGGCATGGCTGGGATCCACAATGATGGGCAGATGGCTTAATCTCTTCAGTGCCGGGATCACGCTCACATCCAGTGTGCTGCGGGCATGGCTGGCGAAGGTTCGCACCCCCCGCTCACAGATGACCACGGCGTGCGTGCCGTGAGACATGAGGTACTCTGCCGACATGAGGGTTTCATCAAGAGTTGCGCTCATGCCCCGCTTCAGCAGCACCGGCATGCCCAGCTTGCCCACCTCCTTGAGCAGCTCGAAATTCTGCATGTTCCGGGTGCCGATTTGCAGCATATCGACATATTGCGCTACCACGGGCGCCTGACTGGCGTCCACCACTTCGGTCACAACGGGCAATCCGGTCTGCTCGCGGGCCTCGGCAAGAATCTCCAGGCCGGTCTCCCCCAGCCCCTGAAAGGCATACGGCGAAGTCCGGGGCTTGTAGGCGCCCCCCCGAAGCATATGGGCACCCAGTTCGGCCACGCGTTCGGCGATACGCAGGGTCTGATCGCGACTCTCCACGGCGCACGGACCGGCGATCATGGCCACCGAACCGTCACCGAAACTCGCCTCACCGACCTTCACCACAGAATTTTCGGGACGCGTCTCCCGGCTCGCCAGCTTGTAGGGCTTGGTCACCGGAATCACCTGTTGCACCCCCGGTAGCCCCTCCAGGTAAATGCGGTCCTCGATGCCCCGGTTGCCCGTCACCCCGATGGCCAGACGCGAGGCGCCGGGAATGGGGTGGGCCGTGTAGCCCAGCTCCTGAATCCGCTCCTTCACCCGCTGGATGTCGGCTTCCGTGGCGCGCGGGTCCATGATGACCAGCATCTAGTCCCTCCTCGCTATGGCCAGCTTCACCTGCTCCATGGCGCTGACGACGTCAGCGACCATCTCGGTAGTGTAGGGGTTAAAATTCTCCAGGTCGTGGAACAGTTCAAAGCTGTCGTGGCAGGTCTGCTCCACAACCATCTGAAGGTCCCGGAAACCCTCCGTGTCGATATTGGTGGGGGCCATGCCAAATTCCTTCAGTACCCGCCCGATGAAGTGGGTAATCCCCTGGCTACGGGCGGCCAGCCGGTCGTGCTCTTCCGGCGACATCTCCAGCACCCGCAACCCTTGATCGCTGAAATACTGTGTCCATGCCTCGTAGGCCAGTCCCCGCGGGGAGACCGGGTGCATCATCATATTCAGGCCCTGGAATCCCGCGGTGTACGAATCGGGGCCGAACAGCGGGTGCGAGGCAATGGTCGTGATGTCGGACTGGAAGTATTCCCTCATCACCGTGGCCGGATAAACCTTCACTGAGCAAACGTCCAGGACGGTGGTGCCCGGCTTGACTTGAGCCACCAGGTCGTTGATCACTTCCTTGAATCGCCGGATGGGCACCGCCACGAAGATCGTAGCGGCGGCGGTCGCCTCGTCCCAGCTGACCACGCGCGCGCCCGCTTCTTCGGCCCGCGCGCCGATTTCACCAGTATCATAAGCCAGCACCTCAAAGCCCCCACCCAGCAGGCGGGATAGCACCGGTCCGAACCGCCCGAAGCCGATAATGCTTACGGCTGGTCGTTCCGGCTCGGTCGCCATTTCCGAACTCCCAGGAATAGGGTCAGGTTATTTTTCAGGTCCTGAATGCCCCGGACCAGAACCTCGAGTCCATACAGTTCAGCGCAACGACGGCTCCCAATAATTGCCGCCGTCTCGGCCAACTCGCCATTGGCGAGGCGCTTGGCAGCATAGGCCGTGTCGTCCTCATCAATCAGGGGTCTGGTCCAAAATTTGTCGGCCAGATATTCCCGGCACTGCCGCAGGGCCTGCGGGTGGGAATGAATCGCTGTGATGTCCCCTTGCGTCATTCCCGGCCTGCCCAGCAGACTCTGTTCCACGTGCAGGTGAAACAGCTCGATGACGTCGCAGCGGTAACCGGCCAGGGCGTAGATGCTCTCGATGACAACGCCCCCCTGCGCGTTTTCCATGGCCATGACCCCCGCCTCCACCTCGCCTGCGTCAACGGCCCCCAGCACCCGCGCCGAGGTCACGAGGTACACCAATTCGGGGTCCTCATAACCGTGTCGGCTGGCGAACTCCTGCGCCGCCTCCTCGCTGAAACTCCCCTCAACGCCCTGCACGCCAATGCTGGTGCGCGGCTGTGCTTTCATGTCCCTGCCTCTATAGATGGGCCCGCAGCGGGCAGTGCCGCGGCCAGGGACTGCAGGTAGCGGTGCGCCTCGTCTACCGGGTCGGAGGCAGTTTGCAGGCGAGCCAGCAGGGCACTGCCCACCACCACGCCGTCCGCCTTGGCGGCGACCCGGCTGACGTCGTCTGGGGTTGCCACGCCGAAACCAACCACAAAGGGCGCATCCGATGCCGCCCGCACCCGGTCCAGGTAGGCGTCCAACTGTTGTTGCGCCGCCAGGACCGAGCCCGTGACGCCCAGTATGGAGACGGCGTACAGCAGGTCCTCCGCCTCCCGCGACAGCTGCTGGATACGCTGGTCAGGAGTGTTGGGAGCCACCAGAAATATGGTGCTGAGCATGCGCTCACGGGCACCCTCGAACAGTTCGGTCCCTTCCTCGGGAGGTAGGTCAGGGATAATGATGCCGTCAACACCCGCCTCTTTGGCCCGGGACAAAAAAGTTTCCAGACCCATCCGTAGCAATGGATTGACATAGCCCATGAGGATCAACGGGATGCGCGACTGCTTGCGAATGGCCGACACCGTGTCCAAAATCCACGGCAGCGTAACGCCGTTTTCCAGCGCCGTTTGGCTGGTCTGCTGAATCACCGGGCCGTCCGCCATAGGGTCGGAGAAAGGCACGCCCAACTCCACCATGTGGGCGCCGGCCTGCTCCGCTGCCAGCACGAGTGGCAGGGTGCTGTCCAGGCTGGGGAACCCGGCCGTGATAAACGGGATGAGTTTCTTGCCCGGGGAGTGAAACAGCTCCGCGATGCGCCTCATGACACCGGGCTCCCCAGGGCGTCCGCAACGGTCTGCACGTCTTTGTCGCCCCGCCCTGACAGGCACAGGACCACGTCGCTCCCTGCGGCCAGGTCAATTTTGCGCTGTTGCAGGACGGCCAGGGCATGGGCCGTCTCCAGCGCCGGCAGGATGCCCTCGCTTTCGGTGAGCCACCGCATGGCGGCCAGCGCCTCATCATCGCTGGCGGTGAGGTATGCTACCCGGCCCAGGTCTTTCAGGTAACTGTGCTCCGGCCCCACGCCGGGGTAGTCCAGACCGGCGCTGATGGAATGGGGCAATTGTACCTGCCCATCAGCGGATTGAAGCAGGTAGCTGGCGGCGCCGTGCAGCACCCCTTTGCTGCCCCGCGCGAGGGTTGCAGCGTGGGCCCCGGAGGCGAGCCCCTTTCCGGCGGCTTCCACGCCAATCATCTGCACAGGGTCGTCCAGGAAGGGATGGAACAGCCCCAGCGCATTGCTGCCGCCGCCCACGCAGGCGATGAGAACATCGGGCAGCCCGCCCACTTGCTCGGCGTATTGCTCACGGGTCTCCCGCCCGATCACCGATTGAAAATCCCGCACCAGCAGCGGATAGGGGTGCGGGCCTACCACCGATCCGAGCAGATAGTAGCTGTCCTCCACATGGGCCACCCAGTGGCGCAGGGCTTCGCTGGTGGCGTCCTTCAACGTGCGGGTGCCACTGGTGACGGCGCGGACCTCGGCTCCCAGCAGCTCCATGCGGAACACGTTTAACCTCTGGCGCCGCATGTCCTCCGCGCCCATGTAGACGACGCAGTCCATGCCAAAGCGCGCCGCCACGGTTGCCGTTGCTACCCCGTGCTGACCTGCCCCCGTTTCGGCGATGAGACGGCGCTTGCCCATGCGCCGGGCCAGCAGCACCTGCCCCAGCGCATTGTTGATCTTATGAGCGCCGGTGTGGGCCAGGTCTTCCCGCTTCAGATAAAGTCCGATGCCCAGCTGGTCGCTGAGGCGCTCGGCGTAATACAAGGGGGTCGGCCGACCGGCATAGTGTTGCCACAGGTGGTCCAGCTCGGTCTGGAAAGCCGGGTCGGCCTGCGCCTCGGCATAAGCTGCTGCCAGCTCGTTCAGGGCCGGGAGCAGGGTCTCCGGCACATACTGGCCACCGTAATCGCCGTAACGCCCGCGGCTGTCCGGCTGTGCGTAACGGCTGCTGGTCACATCAGAAGACATGGACGCTGCTGGCCTCGGTGGGTTTCAAGACGCTGAACAGCCGCTCCAGCTTGGCGGGGTCTTTCACGCCGGGGCTGGTCTCCACGCCGCTGTTTACATCCACTGCGTCGGGACGCAGGGCCTCAATGCCTTGTAGGATATTCTCCGGGTGCAGGCCGCCCGAGAGAATCATGGGCTGGACAAATACGTCCCGATCCAATCGTGACCAGTCAAAGGTTTCTCCAGTGCCGCCGTAGAGGCTCGGGTTGTACGTATCGACCATGATGGCGTGCACGTCGAAGCTGGCGGCAACAGCGGGGTTGAAATCCAGGCCCACGCGCACCGCCTTGATAACGGGCACATCAATCTGCTGGCACTCCTCCGGCGATTCCGAGCCGCTGAGCTGCGCCATATCCAGCCCCACCTTACGGACGACGGCGTTGATCTCACCTGGCGGCGCATTCACAAACACCCCTACCTTCCGGATACCTGCATCCAGCTCGCCGACGATAGCCGTCGCTTTGGCCGGAGTTACATAGCGCGGGCTCAAGGGGTAGCAGATAAAGCCCAGTGCCACCGCCCCCAGGTCGGACGCCAGCTGGGCGTCCTCCACGCGGGTGATGCCGCAGATTTTTACAGCGATCATTTCTCCACCTCCACCTGGGTCAGGGCTGACAAAAAGCGTCGCAGTGTGGCGCCCGGGTCGCCGCCTGTGAGCAGAGCCGTGCCGATGAGCGCCCCGTGGTAGCCTGCCGCGCTGACTCGCCGCAGGTCGCCCGGGCTGCCGATGCCCGATTCGGCTACATGGAGCGCGCCCGGGGGCAGGAGAATACGCCGCTCCAGCAGCGCCTCAAGGTTCACCTCCATCGTCGTGAGGTCCCGTGAATTGATGCCTGCCACCGGCGGCGCCAGCCGCGCTATGCGGGCCAGACTTTCGTCGCTGTAGCCCTCCACCAGCAGGTGCAGCCCCAGCGCTTGGGCCAGCCCGGCGAGCCGCTCCAGCGTGGGTCCATCCAGTGCGTCGGCGATGAGCAGAATGGCATCGGCCCCCGCGCTGTAGGATTCGTGCACCTGGTACTCGCCGATGATGAAATCTTTCCTGAGCACAGGCACGGTCACCGCCGCGCGCACCTCCGCCAGGTGCTCCAAACTACCACCGAAGTAGGCCGTATCGGTGAGCACCGAGATGGCCGCCGCCCCCGCCTCCTCATAGGCCCTGCCCAACTCGGCCGGCCGCACCTGATCGTTAAGGGTCCCCTGGGAGGGTGATTTTCGTTTCACCTCGGCAATCACCTGCAAACCGGGGCGGGCCAGTGCTGCGGCGAAGTCCCGCACCGAGTCCCGTCGCGGAGGTAGCGCCGGCAGCGGTAGGCGCTGCTCCCGGCCGCGGACCTCAACCTCTTTGTGGGCGATGATCTCGCCGAGCAGAGACATCTAGAACTCCACCAACTCGTTTAATACTTTCAAGGCTCGGCCACTGTCAATCGACTCGGCCGCCAGGACCAGCCCCTCCTGCAGGTCGGCGGCCTTGCCCCCCACCTTCAGCCCGGCCGCCGCGTTGAGCAGGACGATATCCCGCCTGGGGCCCTTTTGCCCCTGGAGAATCTCCTGAGTGATGACGGCATTCTCCTCCGGGGAGCCCCCCTGCAGATCATCCAGCGACGCGCGCGGCAGCCCCAGGCTGCCTGCATGGACCGTAAACGACGTGATGTCGCCCGAATCCTTTAGCTCACTGACGCCGGTGGCAGCGGTGGTGGTCAGCTCGTCCAGCCCGTCCTCGCCGTGGACCAGCAACGCTGTCCGGGCGCCCAGTATCCTAAACACTTCGGCCAGCGTTTCGGTGAGCGTGCCGTCGAAAACCCCCACCACCTGCCGCCGGACGCCCGCAGGGTTGCTGAGCGGCCCCAGCAGGTTGAACACCGTGCGTATGCCCAGCCCCTTCCGGGCCGGCATGACGTGGCGCATGGCCGGGTGCAGCACGGGCGCGAACATGAACCCCAGTCCCAATGTCTCCACCGCCCGCCCAACCTTTTCCGGCGCCATCTCGATGTCCACCCCCAGTGCCGCCAGCACGTCCGCCGACCCCGAACTGCTGGTGATGGAGCGATTGCCGTGTTTGGCCACCGGCACCCCCGCCCCCGCGACAATAAACGAGGCCACCGTCGAGATATTGAAGGTACCCTTGGCGTCGCCCCCGGTGCCACACATGTCGATGGCCTCCACTGTGACCGGCACTTTCACCATGTTTTCCCGCATGGCCTGAGCGAATCCGGCGATCTCGGTAGCGGTCTCCCCCTTAGCCCTGAGGGCCACCAGAAAACCGGCCATCTGCACGTCGTCAAATGCGCCCGACATGATTTGCAGCATGGTTTCCCGCGCCTCGCTCAGGGTCAATTCTTCCCGCTCCAGCAGCTTGTTCAGGACGTCCCTCAAGGGAACCTCAGGATGAAGTTTTCAATGATTTGCAGTCCATAATCCGTTAGGATCGACTCGGGGTGAAACTGCAGGCCCACCACCGGGTGGCGGCGATGCGCGAAGCCCATCACCAGCCCCGATTCGCTCCGGGCGTTCACCACCAGCTCCGGCGGCAGCGAACCCTCATCCACCACCAGCGAATGGTAGCGCGTCCCCTGAATGGGCGAAGGGATGTCAGCATACAGCGGGCCGCCGTTATGCTCAATGGTTGACAGCTTGCCGTGCATGATTTCCGGCGCCTGCACCACCGCACCGTTGTAAGCCAGCGCCACGGCCTGGTGTCCCAGGCATACGCCCAGGATGGGGCAGGTGGGCCCTAAGGTCCGCACCAGTTCCACCGACAAACCGGCATCCTCCGGTCGCCCCGGCCCGGGGGATATGACGATCTTCTCCGGACCCAGCCGTCGTATCTCCTCCACCGTCAGCGCGTCGTTACGCACCACTTTCACATCCGCGTCGAACTCACCGATATATTGCACCAGGTTGTAGGTAAAGGAGTCGTAGTTATCCACCACCAGGATCATTGCAGCCCCCGCTCCGCAAAATCCACCGCCTGCATGATCGCTTCGGCCTTGCTCACCGTTTCGTCATACTCCCTGCCGGGGTCGGAATCGGCCACGATCCCCGCACCGCTCTGAAAACTCACCACCCCGTCCTTGAGCAGCATGGTCCGGATAGCGAGACAGGTGTTCAGATTGCCCAGGAAATCCATGTAGCCCACGGCGCCGGCATAGATGCCCCGCCGGTCAGGCTCCAGCTCGTGGATCAGTTCCATGGCCCGTATCTTGGGTGCGCCGGTCACCGTGCCGGCGGGAAAGCCGGCCGCCAGGGCATCCAGCGCGTCATGGCCGTCGGCAAGCTCCCCTTGAATGTCGCTGACAATATGCATCACGTGGCTGTACTGCTCCACCACCATGAATTCCTTCACCGACACCGACTTGAACCGGCTCACCCGCCCCACGTCGTTGCGGCCCAGGTCTACCAGCATGAGATGTTCGGCTCGTTCCTTCTCATCAGCCAGCAGCTCCTCGGCCAGCTGGGCATCCTCGCTCTGGCTGGCCCCCCTGGGTCGCGTCCCGGCAATCGGGCGCACCTCCATGACGCCCTGGTCGACGGTGACCAGCAGTTCCGGCGACGCCCCAATCACCGCGAAGTCATCCAGCTCCAGCAGGAACATGTAGGGGGACGGGTTGATGCTGCGTAGAGCGCGATAGAGGGTCAGCGGCTGCACCTTGCTCTTCCTGCTGAAGCGCTGGCTCAGCACCAGTTGAAAAACATCCCCCGCCACGATATGGTCTTTAGCCCGCACCACCGCTGACATGTACCCTGTCTGCGTCATATTACTCTCGAGTACGCTGTGGCCTACGGTTGCAGGCGTCTGGTAATCGATATCGGTGTGTAGCGCCGCACCAAGTTCATCCACCAGCGCAAGCGCGGCTTCGTACTGTGGCTCCAGCGGCTCCGCCTGGTCCACCAATGTTGTGTGGCAGATAATCACTTCCCGCTTGAGGTGGTCAAAGGCCATGACCGTATCGAAAAGCATGAATACGGCGTCGGGGATGTCTGCATCGTCAGCGGAATGAATGGGGATAGCTTCCAGCCAGGCTGCGGTCTCGTAGCCCAGGTACCCCACCCAACCACCGTAAAAATCGGGGATATCCGGCAGACGGGGAGCCCGGTACTCGGCCAGCTGGTCTCGCAGGCTGGTCAGGAAGGGGACCTGTAATTCCTCTCGGACCGAGCCGTTTCGCAGCGTAGTCTGGCCGTCGGCGCTCGTCAGCGTACGGCTCGGATTCACGCAGATGTAGGAATACCGCGCCAGCTGCCGGCCCCGGTCGACAGATTCAAGCAGGACAGCAGGCCCATAGCGCCGGGTAAGGAGCATGTAGGCTCCCACCGGTGTAAGGAGGTCGGCCAGAACTTTGCGGTATACCGGCACAGCGGTATGCCGTTGGGCAAGGTCACTGAACTGGTCGAAGGTCATGCTGCTTCGGTTGCTCCCATTGCGCTTCATAAAAAAACCCTATCCGCTTTGGATAGGGCTGACAGTGCGTGGTGGTGTGGATTATCCGTCAGGGTCGCAGTGTCAACCCGTACTCCTAAACCACCAGTAATAGAAAAAAGTTGGCACGAACGAGTTCATGTCAGTTCACAGGCGTCATAAACAGGGCGGAATCCCGCCGCTCGACACCGATTCTCCGCTCTTCGATCTCTCTGCGTCCGGGCTTGGACCTGCTGTCCTCCTCAACGGCTGCGCCATTGGTGGTGTTATCATCCCGTCTGTCGTTCCCCAGCCGACGCCCGCCATTGTCGCGGCGTTCATCCCCACTTCGATTCTCTGCCATCACGTCTTCTCCTGATCAGTTGAAACCATCTCCCCCGGAGGCTCCAGAGTGGATTTCGCAATGTTAAGCCCTCCGGTTGTACGCCGCAAGATATTTGCCTGCCGGAGCAACGGGCACCAGCTCAGTCCTGGGAAACCGTTTCAGCGCCTCCCTGGAGGTCCCGGGAAACACGCAGAATGGCTGTCGACAGCTCCTCGATGTGCCGTGGCTCCAGAACGCCCGCAGTACGTTCCTTCAGCCGAGCCTTCAGCTGCGCCTCCCGCACGGGGTCGCTGGTGGGCAGCCCCAGCTTGCGCTTCAGGCCGCCGATATCGGTCACCAGGGCCATACGTTCAGCGATCACAGTGAACAGCCGCCTGTCCAGCGCATCAATCTCATCGCGGAGGCGTTCCAGCGACGCTCGGTTGGCTTTCCGGGAGTGAATGGCTGTTACCTCCTCTTCTGTACTTTCCACCGTGGCCGCCTGGCATCGCCGCCGAGCGGCGCCTCATTAACGGCAGCCCACTATTCCGGTTGCCGTAGATTACTTTCGTTGGAGCCGCGACCAAAGCTTAAACTCCCCTGCAGCGCCGCCCGCAGACAAACTTTTCGCCTGTCGGTAGATCACGCCCGATAGACCTTCAGTACTGCTATTTTAGGCAGTCGGGATTTGAAATGCCCGACCCCATCAATGGCACAATCATGCTGCTGGCGCTCATCGGCGTTGCCCGAATTCAGGTTGAGATCGTCCCGTTCCGGAGGGCGATGCCACCGGCGCTGATGCCCCTTGCCCGCCCATTGACTTGGCCCTAACTTCTTCAAAATATTTGCCTGAGAGAGAGGATTCCTTGGAGGAAAAGACATTCAGCTTTGATGCCTTTGCGCGGCACGACTTTTACAAAGATGTGATCAAGCAGCTGGTGTCACTGGCAGATTTGAAGCCCGGCCAGCGGGTCGTTGATTTGGGCGCCGGCACGGGCGCTGTCACCCAACTGCTCCTCGAAAAGGTGGCGGGTTCGGCCGAATCCGAAGTCATTGCCGTCGAGCCGTCTGCCTCGGCCATTGCCATCGCCCGGCGCAACTTGGGGGAGGCCAAGGGTGCCGTGGTGCGATTTGTACAGGCCAAGGCCGAGCGAATCAGTGAGATCGTGAAGAATCCGGTCGACGCTGTCTTTTTCTGTAATGCCATCCACCTGGTCAAGGAAAAAGTCCGGGTTGTGGAGGCTGTGTGGGGGTCGTTGCGCCAGGGTGGTGTGTTCTCTTTCAACACAACCTTTTTCGAAGGCGCGGAACCCCCTGAATCGCGGCAATTTTACAAGCGCTGGATGCTCAGGGCGCTGCGCCTGCTCAAGGGGCGCTACAACCTGAGCCCCACCAGGGAAAAGACGCAAGCCCGCCAGCGCCTGACTGAGGAGGAATACGATCGCCTGGTGCTGGACCACGGCTTTGCATTGAAAAACAAGGCGATGGTCAAGGTCGATATGCCGCTGGAAAGTTTTGAAGACATCAGCGGCTACGAGCTGTGGATCAACGGCATCCTCCCCGGCATTCCCCTTGAAATCGGTGCCGAAGTGCTCACCGACGCAGTGCGCGACACCTTTGCGGATCTAAATCTGACCTCATCTCCCCGTTATTGGCTACTCATGGTTGCCAGCAAGGCCTGATCTGACCGCTTCCAGACACCTTTTCCGTTGATTATTTCCCGGTCCGGTTTATTCATCCTGTCAGTCTGCCGCGGTGGCTAGCCCGCCAAACGAGCCGTCTCGTGGCAAGCAGGTGCGGGTCATTGTCCACTCCTTCTTCATTGTTCCGGGCCTCATCGCCGTCTTTTACGTCCTGATCCAGGCCCTCATCGGCATGGCTGTGGGCTCGCCGCCCTCGTCCAAGGAAGCCCTGAACACCATTGCGCGCGGTTCGGAGCGTGAGCGCTGGCAGGCCGCCCGCGTGTTGGCGGGCATGCTCCAGTCGGGGCGGGGGCTGACGGTTGACCAGGAATTCTTGGACCAGATGATCTTCGAATACCGCCGGGCTGGCAGTGAGCGGACCCCCTTCCTGCGTTTTTATTTGACCCTCGCCATGGGCCTTACCCGTGACCCCCGTTTCGAGCCTGCCCTCCTGGAGGGGCTACAGGACGACGACCGGGCCAATCAACTGGCGGCCATTCATGCGCTCGGTCTGGCAGGGGGCGATGCCGCGGTTGCGGCCCTGACCCCGCTGCTGGACGACCCCGACCCGACCACGGTGCACCGCAGCGTCATCGCCCTGGGCTGGCTGGGCCAGAATCAGGTGGTGCCGGCGCTTCAGCCCCTGCTTGGGCACCCTGAGCCCAATGTGCGCTGGGAAGCGGCCATCGCCCTTGCGCAGCTGGGCGACCGGTCGGGTGTTGAGACCATCAACACGTTGCTGGACCGGAATTATTACGGCCAGTTTCCGGGCGTGGAGCCCAGTGAACAGGATTGGGCCATCCAGATGGCCGTAGAGGTTGCCTCGCGGTTGAAAGACCCCCGGTTTAAGGAAAACCTTGTCAGGCTGTCCCGCAATGATCCAAATTTACGGGTCGTCAATGCGGCCCTGATTGCCTTGAAACAGTACTAGCTTCAGTTAGCGATGACAGCGCTGATAATGAGAGCAACCCTTAAACAGTACCGACGATGAGTGCGCAGCAAGTCCCGCGTGCTGCCCTGAACCGGCCGTCCGACGAGCAGGCTGCGCCCGAGCCCATCAAGCGCCGGAAATTCTTCTCCTGGATGGCACTGGGCTGGCTCTCCTTTGCTGCCGCCACCGGCGGCTTCCTTTCCATGATCGTCCGGTTCCTGTTTCCCAATGTTCTGTTCGAGCCTCCCCAGAGTTTCAAAGTTGGCTTCCCGAACGATTTCCAGATCGGCGAGGTGGACGAGCGCTTCAAGGCCAGCCGCGGCATCTGGATTGTGCGGGAACCGGACGGGCTCTATGCCCTCTCCACCATCTGCACCCATTTGGGCTGCACCCCCAATTGGTTGATCACCGATGGCAAGTTCAAGTGCCCCTGCCACGGCAGTGGGTTCAGGAAATCGGGCATCAATTTTGAGGGCCCGGCCCCCCGCCCGTTGGAGCGCTTTCGCATTATTTTGGCCGAGGATGGGCAGATTATCATCGACAAATCGGCCAAGTTCCAGTACGAAAAAGGCCAGTGGGGACACCCCGAGGCCTACCTCGAAGCCTGATGAAAGGATGATGCTGCATGGCTGACAGCCAGCGTAAGGGCCCCCTGGCCTCAATGGCCGAGTCCCAGGTCTGGAAATCCATCTTCCGCACCGGCGTTCCCGTGACCCGCCGCCAGCGCATGATGGGTATCCTCAACAGTGTCTTCCTCCACCTGCATCCCGTGAGGCTGCCCAAGCACGCGGTCAAAATCAAGTATACCTGGTGCATGGGCGGATTGTCGTTCTTCCTCTTCCTGGTCCTGACCATTTCCGGCATCCTGCTCATGTTCTACTACCGCCCCACCGTGGAATATGCCTATACCGACATCATGGACTTATCCGAGCAGGTGCCCCTGGGAATCATGCGCGAGATTCACCGCTGGGGCGCCCACGCCATGGTTATCGCCGTCTGGCTCCACATGTTCCGGGTCTTCATGACCGGCAGCTACAAGCCCCCCCGGGAGTTCAACTGGGTGGTGGGGGTCCTGCTCCTGTTCCTGACCCTGTTCCTTTCCTTTACCGGCTACCTGCTGCCCTGGGACCAGCTGGCCATCTGGGCCATCACGGTGGGCTCAAATATGGCCCGGGCCACCCCCTTCCTGGGCCATGAAGGACCCGGTGCTGCCCTGCTCTCCATTGGAGACATCAACCTGGTGACCATGTCCAGTGACGTGCGCTTTGGCCTCTTGGGTGGGCGCTTTGTCGGGGAGGGTGCGCTGCTGCGGTTCTATGTGTTGCATTGCATCGCCGTCCCGTTCATTATTATGATTTTTATGGCCATACATTTCTGGCGGGTGCGAAAAGATGGCGGCATTTCTGGACCGGTCTAACCCCCAGGACCACTGGACCAGGCAGCCCGTCCCATGCTAGACGGATTTAAAGCGTTCATCGACCTGGTCTCCACGCCGAGCATTTCGTTCACCCTCCTGCTGGTGACTTTCCCCTTCATCTTTCCTCCCACGGCCTGGTTCGAATCGTGGCACCGCCGGCTGGGAATCCACCACCTCTGGACCAACCGGGGTGGGCTGGGGATGTTTATTGCGCTGACCCTCTTCATGCTGCTGGGCTTTGCCGATCCCAACTTCAGTAAGATCCTCAGCAAGCCGGACAATGTGCCCATTCTCATCCTGATCTACACCGCAGGCTTTTTCCTCTGGCTGGCCATGAAGTCGGCCTATGCCAACGACGCGCGCTTAGCGGCCGGGGAGCCCGTTGAGGAACGGGGGTCGCCTGATGACAAGGTGCTGGTCTGGCCCGACCTGGTTTACATTGAGCTCATCGCCCTGATCCTGATGACGATCTTTCTGATTGTCTGGTCGGTGGGGCTGCCGGCTCCGTTGGAGGAGCCCGCCAATCCCACCCTGTCGCCCAACCCGGCCAAGGCACCCTGGTATTTTCTGGGACTGCAGGAAATGCTGGTCTATTTCGATCCCTGGCTGGCGGGGGTGATTTTTCCCACCTTCATCATCATCGGACTGATGGCGATCCCCTACATCGACAGTGATCGCGCCACGTCCGGTTACTTCAGTTTTGACCGCCGCCGCGTGGGCATTTTCATCTTCATGACCGGTTGGCTGGTACTGTGGGTCTTTCTGATTGTCGTCGGCACCTTTTTCCGAGGGCCCAACTGGAACTTCTTTGGGCCCTTCGAGGAGTGGAGCGTAGCCAAGGTGGTGCCGTTGACCAACGTCAACCTGTCGGAATATGTCTGGGTGAAGCTGCTGGCCGTGGGTCTGCCGACCCAGGCGCTGCTGCGGGAAATCGTCGGTATCCTCATTGTGCTGTTTTACTTCGGGCTGCCCCCGGTTTTGCTGGCCCGGGGGAAATTGCGCCCACTGGTAGAGCGCATCGGGCCCACGCGCTATGCCCTGATTGTTTTTCTCGCCCTGGCCATGATCTCGCTGCCCATCAAGATGTACCTGCGCTGGACCATCAATCTCAAGTACATCATTGCCATGCCCGAGTACTTCTTTAATATTTGAGCCGTAGCATGGATTTGCAGAAGGAAGAACGCTATTACCAGCCTAACCAGCTGCACAAAGTGTTCGCCATCTCAAGCGTTCTTTTTCTGGCTGCTCTGGTCGTCATGTTCGGCGACGACTATATTCGAGACTGGAAGGGGTACCAGCGCGAGTTCCGGCGCTTGGAAATCGAAAAGACCCGTGCCCAGCTGGAGCAAATATCCGTTGATCAGTCCCTCCGGGAGGCGTTGGAAGCCCGCCAACGGGCCGCCCAAGATTCCCTCGCCCAGCGGCGCCAGCGCGTCGATGAGCTGGAATCGCTCCTGGCAACGGCCGAGGGCGATCTCCTTGGCGCCAACATGAACTACTTCGGGACGCAGGCCAAACTGGGGGCGGTCCGCTACCAGCTGGAACTGGCCCGGTCCCAGGGAGAAAATTCACGCGCTGAACAGGAGGCGTTCGATAAGCTGA
>JADFSS010000015.1:27433-35373 GCA_022560655.1 Candidatus Neomarinimicrobiota bacterium | reverse complement strand
AAGTCGCTGGTCTGCACCGCGCGCAGCGCCACGACGTAGTCGTAGGTGCGACCGTCGCCCATGACACCCACGCTCTTGACCGGCAGGAACACCGCGAAGGCCTGCGAGGTCAGGTCGTACCAGGTCTTGCCGGTGGCGGGGTCGATGGTGTTGCGCAGTTCCTCGATGAAGATCGCGTCAGCGCGGCGCAGCAGGTCGGCGTAGGTCTTCTTGACTTCGCCGAGGATGCGTACACCCAGGCCCGGGCCCGGGAACGGGTGGCGGTAGACCATCTCGGGCGGCAGGCCCAGGGCCACGCCCAGCGTGCCGCCGCTCTCCACCACGTCCGGGTAGATGGTGCCTTGCGCGAGGAAGGTCGCGCCCTTGTGGCCGGCGTCGCCTGCCTTGAGCTTGGCGGCCTCGGCCTTGAACACGTCGACGAACAGGCGGCCGATGATCTTGCGCTTCTGCTCGGGGTCGGTCACGCCGGCGAGTTCACCGAGGAAGAGCTCGCTGGCGTCGACGCGGATGACCTTGGCGTGCAGCTTGCCGGCGAACATCTCCATCACCATGTCGCCTTCGTTCAGCCGCAGCAGGCCATGGTCGACGAACACGCAGGTGAGCTGGTCGCCAATGGCACGGTGGATCAGTGCGGCGGCGACGCTGGAGTCCACGCCGCCCGACAGGCCGAGGATGACCTCTTCGTCACCGACCTGCTCGCGGATGCGCGCCACGGCCTCGTCGATGTAGCTGCCCATCTGCCAGTCGCCCCGGCAGCCGGCGATGTCACGGACGAAGCGCGACAGCATGGCCGCGCCCTGCAGCGTGTGCGTGACCTCGGGGTGGAATTGCACGGCATAGAAGCCACGCACCTCATCGGCCATGCCGGCGATCGGGCAGCTCGGCGTCGACGCCATCAAGCGGAAACCCGGCGGCAGGGCCGTGACCTTGTCGCCATGGCTCATCCAGACCTTGAGCATGCCGCGGCCGTCGGGCGAGCGGAAATCCTCAATGCCCTCTAGCAGCTTGGTGTGGCCGCGGGCGCGCACCTCGGCATAGCCGAACTCGCGGTGGTCGCTCCATTCGACCTTGCCACCGAGCTGCACCGCCATGGTCTGCATGCCATAGCAGATGCCCAGCACCGGCACGCCGGCGTCCCACACGGCCTGCGGCGCACGCAGTTCGTGGTCTTCATAGGTGGAGGCGTGGCTGCCGCTGAGGATGATGGCCTTGGGCGCGAAGGCCTTGATGAAGTCGTCCGACACGTCATTCGGATGGATTTCGCAATAGACCGACGCATCACGCACCCGGCGGGCGATGAGCTGGGTGACCTGGGAGCCGAAGTCGAGGATGAGGACCTTGTCGTGTTGCATGGCAGGACTTTCAGGCAGGCTGGGCGGCGGCCGCCTGGCGGCGGAAGAAGCGCAGCGTGATGAACATGGCCAGCGCCTGGAGCGCGGCACAGGTGAAAAAGGGCAGACCGATGAGCAGATCGCCCGCCGGGCGGTGCGACACCCAGCGCAGCAACTCCAGCGCGACGATGGGCGCGCACACCGCCATCAGGCTGTTCAGCGACGAAATGGCGCCCATGGTCTGGCCCTGATGGGTTGCATCGGTGGCGTTGGAAATGATGCTCTGCATCGCCGCAGCCGCCACGCCACCGAGCAGGTTGGCGCCGATCACGACATACATCATCCAGCCTTCGCTCGCGAGGCCGAAACCGAGATAGGCCAAGGCGCCCGAGCCCATGCCGGCGATGGCCAGACGCTGGGCACTGAACCGCTTGAGCAACGGACGCAGCAGCACGCCTTGGCTGATGACGGAGACGACGCCCACCGCCAGCAGCGACCAGCCGACCTGCCCCGGCCCCCAGCCGAACTTGAACTTGGTGTAGAGCACCCAGCTGGTGTGCAACATGAACTGGGCCAGCGCGCTGAGGGCCAGCACCAGCACCAGCGGCCCGATGTCATTCACCCGGTTCAGACCCTGCAGCGCCGCGACCGGATTGAGCTTGCGCAGTTCCAGCGGCCGGCGCCGCTCGACCGGCAGCGACTCCGGCAGCACGAAGAAGCCGTACAGCCAGTTCACCACCGCCAGGCAGCCCGCGACATAGAAGGGCAGCCGCACATCGACGTCCCCCAGCAGGCCGCCGATCACGGGGCCGAGCATGAAACCCAGGCCGAACATCGCACCCAGCTGGCCGAAGCGCTTGGCCCGGTCTTGCGGTGCGGTGATGTCGGCCACATAGGCGTTGGCGATGGCAATATTGGATTGCATCGCGCCGGAGAACAGCCGCACCACCACCAGCACCCACAGTGCCGGCGCCGAGGCGGTGACGAAGAAGCTCAGCGCCAGCCCGGCAAAGCCGATCAGCAGCACCGGGCGGCGGCCGAAGCGGTCCGACAGCGCACCCAGCACCGGAGAGCCGAAGAAGTTGGCCACGCCGAAGGCCAGCGTCAGCATCAGGAAACCCAGTGTCTGCTCGTCGTTGCCCTGGGTGAACAAGCCGACGATGTGTGGCAGCACCGGCACGATCAGGCCGATGCTGATCATGTCGATCAGCACCGTAACCATGATGAAGCCCATACCGGCGGTGCGCTTGCTGGAGGAGGTGTCGGTCATGCGGGAGGCTTGAAAACAAAAACGGGGCGACTTGCGTTCGCCCCGTCCGCGCTGCTCGCGCTTACTCGCTGCGGTAGTTGGGCGCTTCCTTCGTGATCTGCACATCGTGGACATGGCTCTCGCGCATGCCCGCCGTGGTGATCTCGACGAATTCGGCCTTGTTCTGCATGTCGGCGATGGTGGCGCAGCCGCAGTAGTGCATGGACGCCTTCAGGCCACCGGCCATCTGGAAGATCACCTGCACGACCGAGCCCTTGTAGGGCACCTGGCCCTCGATGCCCTCGGGCACCAGCTTGGACGTGTTGGGGTTGTTGCCCGTCTCGGCCTGGAAGTAGCGGTCGGCGCTGCCCTTGGCCATCGCGCCCATCGAGCCCATGCCGCGGTAGCTCTTGAAAGTGCGGCCCTGGTAGAGGATGGTCTCGCCCGGCGCTTCTTCGGTGCCGGCAAAGGCGCCGCCCATCATGACGGTGTCGGCGCCAGCCGCGATGGCCTTGGCCACGTCGCCGGAGTAGCGCACGCCGCCGTCGGCGATGACCGGCACGCCAGTGCCCTTGAGCGCCGTAGCGACGTTGTCGACCGCGGTGATCTGCGGCACGCCCACGCCGGCGACGATGCGCGTGGTGCAGATCGAACCCGGGCCGATGCCGACCTTGACGCCGTCCGCACCGGCTTCCACCAGCGCCAACGCCGCAGCGCCGGTGGCGATATTGCCGCCGATGACATCGACCTGCGGGTAGGCGCGCTTGACCCAGCGCACCCGGTCCAGCACGCCGGCGCTGTGGCCGTGGGCGGTGTCGACGATGATGGCATCGACGCCGGCACGCACCAGCAGCTCGACGCGCTGCTCGGTGTCTTCGCCGAAGCCGACCGCCGCGCCGACGCGCAGGCCGCCATGGGCGTCACGCGCCGCATTGGGGAAGCTGGTCTGCTTGGTGATGTCCTTCACCGTCATCAGGCCGCGCAGCTCGAAGGCGTCGTTGATGACGACCACACGCTCCAGCTTGTGGGTGTGCATCAGGGCCTTGGCCTCGTCCAGCGAAGCGCCCTCCTTGACCGTGATGAGCTTTTCGGCCGGCGTCATGATTTCGCGGACCTTGGCGTCCATGCGCGTCTCGAAGCGCAGGTCCCGCCCGGTGACGATGCCGACCACCCTCCTGCCCTCGACCACCGGGAAGCCAGAGAAGCCATGCAACCGGGTCAGCTCGACCACCTCGCGCACCGTGGCGTCAGGGCCGATCGTCAGCGGCTCGCGGACGACGCCGCTCTCGTAGCGCTTGACCCGGGCCACCTCGCGCGCCTGGGCTTCCGCCGACAGGTTCTTGTGCACGATGCCGATGCCGCCCTCCTGCGCAATGGCGATCGCGAGGCGGGCCTCGGTCACGGTGTCCATCGCGGCGGACACCAGCGGCAGGTTCAGGGGGATGTTGCGCGACAGACGGGTCGCAAGGCTGGTGTCACGTGGCAACACCTGGGAGAACGCTGGCACCAACAGAACATCGTCGAAGGTGAGCGCTTTGCCGAGAAGGCGCATGAGGAAAGCTCCAGACGCAAAGCGGCATTATACGGAGGGTCACAAACTCGGCCGCGGCTTCGGGCGACAGAGGCCCTAAACTGCCTTCATGCATTGCAAACCCTTGCTCATCGTCATCGTGGGCCTGCTGCTGGCGGCCTTTCTGGCGGCGTATATGTCCACGATTTCCACCCAGCTCAATTGGGGCGCATCCTACCTGATTAACGATCTCTACCGCCGCTTTATGCTTACGGACGGCGAAGAGCAAGACTATGTTCGGGCGTCCCGCATCGTCACCCTGCTGACGATGTTTCTCTCGCTGCTGTTTACCTCCAAATTGGGGCGCATCAGTGATGCCTGGGTGTTTATCCTGGAGGCCAGCGGCGGCATCGGTCTGGTCCTCATTTTGCGCTGGTGGTGGTGGCGCATCAACGCCTGGTCGGAGATTGCCGCCATGATCGCACCCTTGCCGGTGCTGGCGGTCATCAAGTTTGCACCTGGCCCACTGGTGTCGGCCGTGCCGGGTCTGGAACCGTACCTGGCGTTTCCCTATACCCTGTTTATCATCGTGTTGTGGGCCACGGCTGTTTGGCTGGCGGCAACCTGGCTCACCCAACCCACCGATGAGGCCACCCTGCACGCTTTTTACCGGCGCGTCCACCCCGGTGGTGCCTTCTGGAAGCCCGTAGCCGACAAGTTGCCCGATGTGCAGAGCGACACCGGCCTTTCGCGGCTGTTTATTGACTGGCTGGCCGGCTGTGTGCTGGTCTTCTTCGCCCTGTTCGGCATTGGCAAGCTGATTTTTGGGCCGCAGCTGGTGGGTGTGCTGTACTTGTTGATATCGGCGTCGGCAGCGGCGGTTATCTATTGGCACCTGTCCCGCATCGGGTGGGACCAGGTGGGGGACTAGCCGTAGCGGAACGACCCCCCAGCGGCATTCCCGTCTCGCCGCCGGAGGACGGCAGCCCGCCCCAACCCGCGTCACCCTTTCCCCTTCATTTGATCTCGGCGCCACGCCTAACTTCCCGCGATGCACCAGTCCCGCATACGAAACTTCTGCATTATTGCCCACATCGACCACGGCAAGTCCACCCTGGCTGATCGATTCCTGGAGTTCACCGGAACGCTGAGCGCCAAGGAGATGCAGGACCAGGTTCTGGATGACATGGATCTGGAACGCGAGCGGGGCATCACCATCAAGGCCCACCCCATACGCATGGTCTATAGCCCGGTGGACGGAGAAGACTACGTCTTCAATCTCATCGACACGCCGGGTCACGTGGACTTCACCTATGAGGTATCCCGCAGCCTGGCCGCCTGTGAAGGGGCGCTGCTACTGGTGGACGCCGCCCAGGGGGTAGAGGCCCAGACCGTCAGCAACGCCTACCTGGCCATCGAAAACGGGCTGCGGCTGATTCCGGTGATCAACAAGGTGGACCTGCCCAACGCCCGGGTGGAAGATGTCAAGGCTCAGCTGGTGGACCTCACCGGTTGTGACGAAGCCGAGATTCTCATCAGCAGCGCGAAAACGGGTGCTGGGGTGGAGGCGATTCTGGCTGCCGTGGCGGATCGCATTCCTCCACCAGAGGGCAACCCCAAGGGCCCAACTCGGGCGCTCATTTTCGACTCCACCTACGATTCCTTCCGGGGCGCCGTCGCGTCCGTGCGGCTGGTAGACGGCAGTCTGCAGAAGGGCGACACCGCTCAATTCTTCGCCCACGACCGAAACTACGATATTGATGAGGTAGGGGTGTTCCGCATGCAGCGCCAGCCGGTTGAGCGGCTCTCGGCGGGGGAGGTGGGTTATATGATCTCCGGCATGAAAGACGTGGCGCATCTTCAGGTGGGCGATACCTTGACCACAAGGGCATCCAGAGCAACAAAGCCGCTGCCCGGTTATAAGCCCATTAAACCCATGGTGTTCACCGGGTTGTATCCGGTAAGCGCCGAAGACTATGAGCAGTTGCGCAGCTCCCTGGACAAGCTGCGCCTCAACGATGCCGCCCTCAGCTACCAGCCCGAAACGTCCATCGCCCTGGGCTTTGGATTCCGGTGCGGGTTTCTGGGGCTGCTGCATATGGAAATCGTGCAGGAGCGGCTGGAGCGGGAGTTCGACCTCAACCTGATCAGCACTGCTCCCAATGTCGAGTACGAGGTCAAAACCAAGGATGCGGGTCTGCTCAAGGTGGACAGCCCGGCCCAGATGCCTCATCCCGGTACGGTTCTGGAAATCCGGGAACCCTATGTCAAGGCGGAGATCATCGTCCCACCGGAGTACCTGGGCAATGTGATGAAGCTCTGCCAGGACAATCGCGGGCGCTATCTGGACACCCACTACCTCTCGCCCAAAAAGGTGCAGCTGCGTTATGAACTGCCCCTGGCCGAAGTCATTTTCGACTTTTTTGACCGTCTGAAATCGGTGAGCCGGGGCTACGCCTCGTACGATTATGAGTTCATTGGCCACAAGCCCGGTCGCCTGAAAAAACTGGACATCCTTATTGCCGGCGAGCCGGTGGACGCCCTGAGCACTATTGTCCACCAGGACCACGCCCACGCCCAGGGGCGGGCGCTGTGCAAACGGCTCAAGGAGGTGATCCACCGGCAGCAGTTCGAGGTAGCCATCCAGGCGGCTATCGGCAACCGCATCATCGCCCGGGAAACGGTCAAGGCGCTGCGAAAGAACGTGACGGCGAAATGCTACGGCGGCGATATTACCCGCAAGCGGAAACTCCTGGAACGCCAGAAGGAGGGCAAAAAGCGCATGAAACAGCTGGGCAAAGTGGAAATACCGCAGGAGGCCTTTTTGTCCATCATGCAGATCGATCATGGTGAGTAGGGCACGAATCCGCCGCCCGTTGCCGTGAATTTCGCAAGCCGTTACCTGGTGGTGGGCGACCTCCACGGAAACTGGCGCGGATTGGAGCGGCTGCTGGAGCAGTGCCGGTATGATGAGAGCCACGACCGCCTCATCTTCGTGGGGGACTACAACGACCACATGCGGCCCGATACCTGCGACGTACGGCGTCTGATTGACCTGCTGCTGGAGCTGGACAGGCGATCCCCCCAGGGCGTGGCCTTTGTGCGCGGCAACCACGACCTGTGGTTTGCCCAATGGCTCAAAACCGGCGGTGTGCCGGATCCGAACTGGTACGAACAGGGCGGCCGCGAGACGCTGATGTCGTACGGCCTTGACAGCCCATCTGACGCCGCCAGGCATAGGGAGCGTATTCCCGAGGCCCACCGGTCATTTATCTGCGAGCGGATCATTCCGTACTATCTGGATGCGGAGCTGCTGGTGGTACATGGCGGCTTTGTCAGTGGTGAGCAGATGGGACTGCTGGCTGCCGGCACCCCACTCGACGAAGCCCAGCTCATGGAGTTGGTCTGGGACCGGCACTTTATCTTTTCCGATGATGACCGGGATCACGCCTGGTTCGCCCAATACTTTGGCCAGCGCTACCTGGTCACGGGTCACAGCGCTGTCGGGCCCTACGTGAACCCGCGCAATCCCAAGTGGCTGCTGGTGGACTCGCCAGGCAGGGGGCGGAACCTGCACGCCGCAATCATACGGGATGGAGATAACTATGAATTTATCCATTCCTGAAGCAACCGGAACCACCGCGGGGTGAATACGCTTTGATCACGGCTGCCGCGGGTTATCTGCGCGCATCCAAGACGCCCTGGTACAGCCTGTTGTCCATACTGCCGCTGGCGGCCCTTTACGAAGCGCTGGCCCTGCTGGTCAACTGGGATTCGGCCGCGGAACTGCGCAACGGGGCAGATGTGCTGCTCCGACAGACGCTGGCCCTGTTCGGCCTGAACACGCCCT